>JAHIOQ010000127.1 GCA_018895275.1 Candidatus Omnitrophota bacterium | reverse complement strand
TTCCCCATAGCAATTATGCTATGGGGCTGGCTGATTTTTGGCTACAACTTCGTCACTCATCGCTTACAGACCGCAGAGGGTATGCTCGCTCTTCGTTTCTCGTTTCGCTCAAAAATCAGTCAGCCAAATGGCAAGTTAATTGTTTTTCAAAGCCTTAATGGCGCAATGAGCGAAAAACGGGAGGAATGTATATGATTATTGTGCTCAAAACAAAAACACTGGATAAAGATGTCCAAAGTATAGAGCAAAAACTAGGCCTTTTGGGAATGAAGGTTCATATCTCCAAAGGGGAATTTAGAACAATAGTCGGGGTCATCGGAGACGATAATAAAGTCAATCTGGAACAAATCAAATCTTTGCCTTATGTGGAAAATGTTTTTCAGGTGCTCAAACCGTATAGACTGGTCAGCCGGGAATTCAGAGAGGAAAATACTGTCATCAAGGTGGGCGCTGCCGCGATAGGCGGTAAGGATTTTGTCGTCATGGCCGGGCCGTGCGCAGTAGAAAACGAAAAACAGCTTCTGTCTGTAGCGCGCGAAGTCAAAAAGCATGGCGCCATGATTTTGAGAGCGTCCGCTTTTAAGCCGCGAACCAGCCCTTACGACTTTCAGGGGCTTAAGGACGAAGGGCTCCGGATACTACGCAAGGTCAAACAGAAAACCGGCATCATCGTGGAAACCGAAGTTATGGATGTTCGGGATGTTCCCAAAGTGGCGGAATATGTCGACATTCTGCGGGTTGGAGCAAGAAATATGCATAATTTCGACCTGCTCAAGGAAGTGGGGAAAATCAGGAAGCCGGTTATTCTCAAGCGCGGCATTGCGGCAACGATTAAAGAATTTCTTCTGGCCGCGGAATACATTGTTGCGGAAGGCAATCCCAATGTTATTCTTTGTGAGCGCGGAATCAGGACTTTTGAAACCGCTACCCGCTTTACATTAGATATCAGCGCTATACCGGTCATCAAACAGGAAAGTCATCTGCCTATCATCGTAGATCCCAGCCATCCCGCAGGGAACCGCAATTATGTCATAGCGCTTGCAAGGGCAGCTGTAGCGGCAGGCGCCGACGGCATCATTGTGGAAGTGCATCCTGAGCCGGAAAAAGCGCTCTCGGACGGAATACAATCGCTGACTTTCCCGCAATACGAGGAAATGATGAGCCAACTGAAGAAATTAGCGCTTGCTATGGGAAGAACTCTGTGACCAAGTCCCTCGGCATTATTGGTTACGGCAGAATGGGGAGATTGCTTGCGAAGCTATTGCGAGACGATTTTATGGTCAAAGCCTATGACTCCGCTGTAAAAATACAGGGTTGCGGGCGCCGCGTGGTTTCATCTCCGCTAAGTGTCGCGGCTTCTTGCGATATTGTTGTTTTTTGTGTGCCGATACGCGCCTTGTCCGCAACCTTGCGCCGCTCAAGCCGGCATATTAAAAAGGGTTCTCTTGTGGCGGATATCTGTTCGGTCAAAGAATATCCCGTGCGGCTTATGCGAGATATTCTGCCCTCCCACTGCGAAATTATCGGCGCGCATCCGCTTTTTGGCCCCAGTAGTTATGGCGATTCGAGCGCGTTAAAAATAGTCCTTTGCCCTGTCAGAATCGGAAATCCGCGCCGCATCAGGAATTACCTGAAGAACAAAGGCTTCCAAACAATTGTCTCAACCCCCCGCAGGCATGATCGAGTCATGGCGCGGGTATTGAATCTGCCGCAGCTTATAGGCCGCGCGCTGGCAGGGCTTGAACCGAAAAGCAGGAACCTGTCCTCGTCGGACAAAAATATGACCACTTGCAATTATAAGCGACTTCTGGCCATCGCGAATTCGGCCGCCGCCGACAGCCGACAACTTTTCGCCGATATCCACAAGTATAACCGTTTCGCCCGGCCCATGGCCGAAAAATTTTCCGGCAAGATTACCGGGCTATTGGACAAAGAATATGACTCATAGAAAAGAAAATCTATTATTTAAGCCATGGAAAGAGATTAAACGGCTCCAAGATAAAAAACTGCATTATTTTATCACAAGAAAATTATATCCCTTCAGCCCATACTACCGTCAGTTATTTGACAAAAATAATATATGCCCGGATACGATACGGACAGTAGGAGATTTAAGAAGACTGCCTCTTGTTTCAAAGAATGACTTTTTTAACGCGACCGACGGAAAAACAGAAAAAAGCCGTGACTTCATTCTTCAGCCGAATGAAAAATTTATCAGAAAATTTCTTCCTAAAACCGAACTCTTAAAGTTTTCTTGCCTGAGCCTTTTAAAAGGGAAGGATTATTTAAAAAACCGCCTTGAAAAAGAATACCGGCCCATTTTTCTCGCGGGCACGGCGGGCACAACCGGTCAGCCTTTATCATGCTTTTACACAAATTACGACCTAGAAAATCTGCAGCTTTATGGAAGAAGAATGGTTGAAATATTCAACATGAAAAAACATGAGGTCGGAGTAAATACTTTTCCTTACGCGCCGCACCTGGCATTTTGGCAGGTCGTATTCGCGGGCATAGGAGCCGGCGTTTTTATATTAAGCACGGGAGGCGGAAAAACCATGGGGACGGAGGGAAACCTGCGTTCCATACTTAAGGCAAAACCGCAATTTTTAATCGGCGTGCCGGGTTACATTTATCACTTGTTGAAAACGGCTCGGCGCCGGAATCTGGATTTGCATTTTGTAACAAATATTGTGCTTGGCGCCTCGCGCGTGCCTGAAGGATTTAAAAAAAAACTTGCCAATCTTTTAAAAGAAATGAACGCCCCAAAAGTAAAAGTGTTCGGCACCTATGGTTTTACGGAAGCGCGCGCGGCATGGCCGGAATGTCCCACAGACATCGGGATTTCAAGCGGCTATCACACTTACCCCGATAAGGCGGTATTTGAGGTTATAGACCCAAAGACCGGCATGGTAAAAGGCGAAGGTGAAGACGGCGAGCTTGTCTATACCAACATTGACAGCCGCGGAACCTGCGTTTTGCGCTACCGCACGGGAGATTTGGTGAGAGGCGGCATCAGTTATTTTCCCTGCCCTTATTGCGGCAGGACAGTGCCAAGAATTTCAAGCGATATTGCGCGCGCTTCAAACATACAGGATATTAAATTCTCCAGAATAAAAGACACCTATGTCGACCTTGATGACCTTGAACATTTTTTGGATGGCAAAGAGGAAATAGACGAGTGGCAAATTGAGATTCTAAGAAAGGATAATGATCCCTATGAACTTGAAGAACTGGAGCTTTATGTCAGTCTTCTTAAAGATGTGGATAAAAACGGATTTGCCAAACAGCTGAATAGCGAAATTTTGTCAACCATGGAAGTCGCGTTTAATAAAATTAATTTTGTATCTTTTCAAGAAATGCAGCGCAGGCTTGAGGTGGAGTCTTCTATTAAGGTAAAAAAAATCGTAGATAAAAGACTCTGCGTTTAGCAGGCGTTAAAACGGAGCTTGTTATATATAAAAGCTGTTTTAATAAGTGAAAAACTGTGACTAAAAGCCGGTAATTTTAAAAACTATGGTTTCTCTGTCGGAGGCTAAAATGATATATCTTCTTGCAAAATTGGCAGGCGTTTTTATTTTTAATTTTTTATACCGCGTGAAAGTTAAAGATATGGATAATGTACCCTTAAAAGGGCGAGTCATCCTTGCGGCAGGTCATGTGAGTTTTCTTGATCCGATGGTAATTTTTCATATCAGCCCGCGGCGCGTTCGTTCTGTAGTGGCAAAACGGGTTATGAATATCTGGTGGCTGGGGTGGGTGTTAAAGGGTACGGGCTGCGTACCGACCAATGGTTCAAGCAAAAGCACTTTGGCGGTTTTGGAT
>JAHIOQ010000126.1 GCA_018895275.1 Candidatus Omnitrophota bacterium | reverse complement strand
TAATCTGCGCTCATCTGCGTCCAAAAAGGAAATTCCTATAGTATAAATTTATTTTTAATTTTATTTTTTTGTTTTGATAATAAAAAAAATATGCTAAAATTATTGTCCTAAACAAGTTGTTTTTCAGTTAAAATATATACGCATAAGGAGGAATGATGAAAAATATCGGTATTATTACCAGCGGTGGAGATTGCGGCGGATTGAATGCAGTGGTAAAAGGAGCGGCTCAGATGGCGCATAAACGCGGCATGTCCTGTTATATAATTCCCAACGGATATGCCGGGCTTTATAACCTCGTTGAGTTTGACAATCTGGTAGAATTAAAACCTGAGCGCATCGATATGGTACAGGCAAATCCGGCAGGCTCCGAAGCCGGCCACTCAAGAGTAAAGATTAAAAATATTAATGACCCGAAAAAATACAACAGAATAAAAGAAGGGTTAAAAAAATTCAATATTGACGGGTTGGTTATAAGCGGCGGTGACGATACCGGCAGCGTTATCGTTGATTTATCCAATAATGGGATTCCCTGCGTGCATGCTCCGAAAACAATGGATCTGGACCTGCAAACATACTCTGTAGGTGCAGACTCCACGATTAACAGGATAGCTGGCTACGGTCAAGACCTTAAAACAACCGGCCGCACGCATAACCGCATTATCGTATTAGAAGTTTTCGGCCGTTATGCCGGGCATACTGCCTTTCGCGGAGGAGTGGCTGCAGACGCCGACGCTATCCTTATCCCGGAAATCCCCATCGATTTTGAAGTACTCTATCCCCACGTTAAAAAGAGATTTACGCGCCGGATTGAACAAAGCGACGTTAAAGCCGGAACATACTTAATTGTCATCGCCGAAGGCATCAAAAATTCCAACAATGAAGAATTGTGCGATGAGTCAGCCGGCATTGATGCGTTTGGGCATAAAAAGCTTGCCGGCGCCGGGAAATACGTTTGCCAGGAGCTGACCAAAATGTTAAAAAACGATCCGGAAATCGTTGAATTCATGAAAAAAACAAGAATGTATGTGCCGGGCCTATACGAGATTCCGGAAGTCCGTGAAGTTCGTCCCGGCCATCTCGTGCGCTGCGGAAATTCCTCAGCTTATGACATCAATTTTGGAAAAGAAGCCGGCGCTTGTGCCGTATTGCTCCTTGAAAAAGGTATGACCGGCGTTACTTTCGTGCAGATAAGCGGAAATAAAATAAAATATATAGATACGCAGGAGGCGATACAACAGCGCCATGTCAGTTTAGAACGCGTAATGCTTTATGAATCTATGGGAATCTGCTTTGGCAGAAAACCGGTCGCGATGAATCTGGAATTCGAAGCGGCAAAAACTCCCATAGATCGATATTTGTAATATCATAACTCCATAAAAAAACCTGCGCAAATATTGCGCAGGTTTTTTTATGATTTCTCCGTCACTGTTAAGTCAGCAACCATTCTGTTTCATATCACTTCTTGCTGTATTGCGCAGCAATATCCAGTTCTGCCTGTAACCAGATATTAAAGTCGTTTCCCTGTGGCTGCCCCTGTTCCTGCCAAATGAAATACGCTCTTTTTCCCACAAACTGCGCGAATTCATCCGCAGAGATTACGCTCTTCTTTATTTTAGGAGTTGTTTTTTTATCCACAGGAGCATCTGCTTTTTTACGCGTGGTTTTAGTTTTTGTTTTTACAGCCATAATAAACCTCCTTTTTTACATGACAAGCATGCTTAGCGCTGCTTATGTACGTTAAAAATTCATTACTATTATATTTAATCCAGATGAGCAACAGCCTCTTGGATCAAAGGTAATATTGCTTCAACCTCAGGCTTTGTCATCCGGCCAAGCTTGGCAAACTTAAACTCCCCCTGACTGTCCCTGCTGTTTCTCGAGATTTGCAATTTTTTCTGGCCGTTATTATAAGAATAAACACTTACGGTTAAACGGTCCAGGTCAGTCTCCCATGATTTTGAAAACAAGTTCTTATCTAAATTAGGATCATATGGCATATTTCCCTCCTTTTTAAAACACTATATCATTTTATTCACAGCAATTCAAGTAATTTTCTTTTTATGCATAACTAAATAACGCTGCCGTTGCCCAGAAGTAAAGCTTTGCTCATCTCTTACTGTTGTATACCGCTGCTCTCGATAACGCAAATCGCTTTCTCCTGCTGGTCCTCGTTGGCACTAGAGCAGGATACGGTTATCCGCGCGGATATTTTACCCGCATCTTTTTTTATCGCATGCGCATTCGAATCAGAGAAGTGCCCCTTTAAAAACACTTCCTCCAAAAGACAACCTGTTTGCCGGCCATGCGAAAGGCAAACGACCGCTTCGATATTTCTTCCGGCTAGTTCATACGGCTCATACCCCAGGGCTTCCGCTGTTTTTCTATTGCACTCGACGATTGTACCATCGCGGTAAAAAACAATAATCATAAATGCGGCATTATCAAAAAGCATCCTGAATTTTTGTTCTGATTCCTTTGCCTGCTTTTCCGATTTAACTAAATCTCCGACATCTAAGGCAATAATCAGCAAGCCCCGAGATTCGTTTTCCGCTATCAAAGGAGAAATGCCTAGTTGAACGGGAAAAGCTATCCCGTCCTTGCGTTTAGCCTTCAGGATTAAATTATGGCAAACTTCATTTTCAGCGCAATTAAGGATTGTGCGATATTCGGATTCCTTAAAATCGAAAATGTCGTACAAATTTAAGGACAGCAACTCGTTCGCTTCATACTTTAGCTGCAAAAAAGTAGACGCCGTTGCATACACAATCCGGCCTTTAAGGTCGGCAATTAGGGCTATCTCTCTGATATTATCAAGCATGCGGGAAAAAAACAAAAGCTTTTGAGAGAGGTGATGCCGCTGCAGGACTTCTTCCCCATCAAAACTTTGCAAAAAACAATCTATATTGTCTTTGGTTATAAGCGAATAACCGGTATCAATATTGCCCGGGATATTAATTTTACCTGTTTTATAAGCCGTGATTTCCGAGCCATGGTTATAACTATGCAGTAATTTAAAAGCCAGATATGTAGCGTATGCCCTCTTTTGCGCAAAAATAACGTCAACAATTCCTTTCCTAAGTACGTTTAAATGAGAAATATCCGCATCGACGCATACAACCTTAACGGTTTTAATATTAACTATACTTTCCATCGCCCTTGCCGTAGCCAGAGCGCTGCTGCTGTTAAAACAGGCAATCCCGGCCAAGTCAGGATACATTGTAAGATATTGAGTTACAAGACGTTCCGTGTTTTCACCAGATTCATCAAGCGCGATGTTTTCCGGCCCAAGCACTTGTAATTCCGGGGAAGACTGCATCCGAAAATTAACCCCCCTGACCCCCTTTTCGAAATCATCTAACCCCGAACATCCAATGATTAATATCTTCCCAGGCCCTTGGATCATGTTTACCAGACTATTTGCCATCGCCTGTCCCAAACGATACCAGTCGGTCCCGATAAAAGCCAACCGCTTGCTTTGGGGTATGTCTCGTTCAACGGTAAGCACGGGGATATCTTGTTTTGACGCTTCCTTAATCGCAGGAATCACCTGCGAATCTCCCCAGCCGACAATCATCATCCCGGAAACCCTGCGTTTAACCGCCTCATAAACTGCGTTTACGTACACATCGCTGGAATCATCTTGCGGCCCTTCTATGCTTATTTTCACCTTGAATTCGGAAGATATCCGGCGCAATATGGGAAAAACGTGTTTTTCAAATAATATGTGTTCTGTGTATTTTGAAATCCAGACATATTCTTCCATAGCAGCTTACCTTCCTGATATCTCGCCCCTAACGCGCCGTATGCACAAGCATAAAACGTTTTTGCCCTGCGCCGACTAAAACTTTGCCGAGGTTCGACTCGCACAGAAGAGAACCGCCGGCATTAAAATTTTCCAGCTGCAATTCATACTCCCCCGGTTCCAGTAAAAGCCTGGCAATACGGATTTGATCCGGTAAAGTCTGCCAGCTGCGCGTGTCGGCACGTTCTACAAGCATATTATAAATATTAGAAAAGAACTGAAACCAAGCAGCAACCCCCGTCCCCTTTTTCTTTTTGATGTTTTCCGTTTGTTTTTTTTCCACCAAATATCTAGAGGCCGCCCTTGCCGTTGACTTTGCGATAAACCTTATTTTTCTTCGTTCCAGATTTTTAACGGCAATACTACCGATACGTTGCCCTATTTCCGTATTGGCATGGAATACTTCGCCCTGCTTATTCTTGGCCAGAATACGCGAAGAAGCTATGCTGTAACCTCTTTCCTGATAACGCGGAAAAGCAATCTTTACAATATGGCCATCCGGCAGAGGAAGCAAAAGCGTATCCTCGACTTTTTGGGGGCAGAGGCCGTTATATTGAATAAGATAAACCTCCGCCTTCTGTTCTTTTTCTTTTAGACTGAAAAAACCCGTATTTTTAAATTTATCCCTATACTTGCCGAATTCCGGTATCCCCATAAAACGCGCCATGGTCAAAATATTCTCACGAAGCACACCGGGCATTGTTACTCCGTAATTATTTTTATAATCAGCCTCATAAATCGTTTCTGCTTTAACATAAGAGATATAGGCATCATTACAGTCTTGCGGAGTTTTCTCCGCTTCATAAATAATCCCCATCAAAAGCCGCGCAAACGCATCCTCTTTATACACATTTTTCTGGTCGGCTTCATACTGATTGTTGACCGCTCCGAGTTTTGAATCCACATCCCGCGCTTCAACCAAAGCGTCCTCGTATTTTCCCAACATCAGATAATTAAGTGCCTGGAAAATATTAATAAACACATATTCGAAATCTTCTCCGCGGTAAGGCGCCGCTAAATCATTAATCAACCAGGTCAGGCCTATTTTGCTCACCGATTTCGTATAAAATTCATCAAACTTTGCCTGCGCCGCAGCAAATGTCTCAACACTTTCCGCATACCTGGCGTTATAATGTTCAATCAGCCCCTTATCTAATAAGTATAATAATTCGTTATTACCGCCATAAGCACGCGGATTGCTGTTTAAAATAGCGAGCGCCTGTTCATACTGGCTGGTGCTTGCCATTACATCAACATTCGACTGGTTTTTAAGCGAAGATACGCAGGAAGAAAGCGAAAAAACAAGCAATAGCAAAGCTATCGCTTGTAAACTTAATAATACTACTTTACGCGGACAATTATTAGGCATTATAGATTATGGAGTTAATGGAAATTAAAGAGAAAAACTGCTCTTTTTTACGGATTTTTTTATTTCTTTTTCACCTATCCAGACTTTTTCATTGTTTTCCAGGCTGATAAGTTCAAGATTGATTTGATAAAGAATCACATACTTACCTTTTATCTCATCCTTTACGGAATTAATACTGCCCTGCAGCATAAAATCTGCGCCGGTCTCATGCCCGATCTCTTTGATTGTCGACTTTTCCGTCAACCCTTCCTGCTGCGAGCTTCTTTCTTCTCTCACCTCATCTCTTTCCTGGCGGGAAGCGACAAATTTAACCAGTCCGGAGTTAAGCAGGCTCTTCTCCAGGTCCTTTGTGAATAATCGAGAGTTGATATGTTCATGGCTGCGATTCACAACGGTTCCGACGATAACAACCGGCTCTCGTTTATTCTTTTCCTCAAATTTATTCACCCAGGGCCGTCCCAGGCAGTCCTTAATCACCTCTTCCGCGACAAGCCGCGAGTCCGTATCGTTCCACCTGCCGCTTAAATCGATTGTCTTATCCACCTCCACACGCTTAACACCGCCGCATCCTGCTGCCATAAACAAAACTACTCCGAGCAACGCCGTAACCATAAAATTTTTTTTCATAATTACCTCCCTTTGCCTTCGTTGGTATTGTCAAAAATATTTAATTAAATAAATCATAATTAATGGAAATCCCCCGGCCAAGCTCGGGATTTACTCTCCGATTATTTTCACCAGCACCCGCTTATTCCGGCAGCCGTCAAACTCGCCATAAAATATCTGCTCCCATGGCCCGAAATCAAGCTTAGCATCCGTTACCGCCACAACCACTTCACGCCCCATAATGCTGCGTTTAAGATGCGCATCCGCGTTATCTTCGCCGTTATTATGGTTGTATTGCGATGTCGGCTCATGCGGCGCCAACTTTTCCAGCCACCGATCAAAATCCCGATGCAATCCCGGCTCGTCATCATTAATAAAAACGCTTGCCGTTATATGCATGGCGTTAACCAGGCACAATCCTTCCTTAATACCGCTTTTTTTAACCAACTCTGCCACGGCCGGCGTAATATTAATAAACGCGCGTTTTGTGCGGGTATTAAACGTTAATTGTTCGGTCAGCACTTTCATCTATTTTTCTTTTGTTTTTTCGCGCATCGATAACTCCTCCGCTATAAATAATCTTTAATTAATAGTTTTTTCCCAGCGTTTACGTTCCAAAACATCTTTTTTCGAATTCATTCAATTAATAACTTATTCGGCGACATCCTGCGTCAACGTATAATTGATGTATCTTAGAATCCTTTTTTGGTCATTCGCCTGTATGTCTAAAAACTTAATGCCGATCGGAGATACGCCTTTACTCGTCTTATCTATCCAAACCACCTTTGCGCGCGTAGATACCATTCCGCGTCCATGCGGCAGATTAAAAGATACATTTAATTCTACGTCTATGGGGATATCTTCGTTCGTAAACAGCTTCATCCCTTCCACTCCGATATCTCCGCTGAACGCATCGTTTTTTTTATCCGGGCTGTCGGCCTTGGCATAACGCACCAAACTAATCATCGGCGCACGTACATGCAATCTATCTGCTTTGATACTATCCGCAGAACGAGTTATATAATTTAAAAGACGGCCTTCATTTTTAGCGCTAAGGTCAGTAAAAACGACATAGGTATCCACCAGAAAACGGGATGTTTCATCATCAGCCTGCCAGGCAACTTTTCCCGTAACGATAATAGCATCCGAATCATCCGTCACCCTGATTGACATTTCCAAAGGCGTATTCGGAGGTATTTTTTGCGTGGTGACAAACTTCACCCCCACAACGCTAATCTCGCGGACTAGAACCGAAACCGGCGGCCCTATAGACCCCTGGATTTTACAAGTAGCTTCACCGGATATCGTTAAGGTTTTATTTTTTTGCTGTTCCGCCATAGTTTATATAGTTAGAATTAGGATATATGTTGTTGAGTTGTTTATTATTGTAACCTGCATTAAAAATAAGGTCAAGAGATTAAACGAAGATTAAACGAAGAACATCGAATGGGTTGACAATTTAGGCGTAAGTATGCTAGAGTTTATATCATTATGAAGCCAATCAAAGTTGCCGTAATCGGAGCCGGGCACCTGGGCAAAATACATGCCCGCATTTATGCTGAATGCAAAAAAGCGGAACTGATCGGGATTTGCGATACTGATGCGGATAGAGCAAAAACGCATGCCCTGCAGTTTGGAACTTCTCCATTTTTTGATTATCGACAATTAATCGGAAAGGTCGATGCCGTAAGCATCGCAACTCCAACCTGCACGCATTATAAAATAGCAAAAGATTTTTTAAAACATAAAATTCATGTGATGGTTGAAAAACCGATCACGACCAATACGCGGCATGCTGAACAACTCATCAGCATCGCGCGTAAAAACCGGATGATTTTACAGGTCGGCCATGTGGAACGTTTTAATCCCGCAATCAAAACACTACAGCGTTTCTGCAAAACGCCGCAATTTATCGAATGCCACCGGCTCAGCCCCTTTCCAAAACGCGGTACGGACATCAATGTCATACTCGACTTAATGATCCATGATATCGATATCATATTATCGTTGGTAAAATCACCCCTTAAAAATTCCCAGGCGATAGGCGTCCATGTTTTATCCGCTTTCGAGGACATCGCCAATGCCCGTCTCACCTTCAAAAACGGTACGGTCTGCAACTTAACCGCCAGCCGGGTAAGCGATGAAGTGATGCGAAAGATACGCATATTCCAGAAAGATTCCTACACCAGTCTTGATTACGCTTCCCAAAAAATCACCTATTACAAAAAAAGCCGAAGCGGAATCATAAAAAAGGAAATTATCGTAGAAAAAAAAGAGCCGTTGCTCGAGGAACTCTATTCTTTCCTGCAATGCATACAGCAAGGGAAAAAGCCGGTTGTCTGCGGCAGAGATGCCAAAGAAGCACTCTCCATCGCGCTTTCTCTTACAAAAAAAATCCGGCGTTCCCGCAACGCAAAATGAATAAATGCTTAATCTTTATGGAGCAGACTGATGTCAAAACAGATTATGATTATCGCCGGCGAGCCTTCGGCCGACATGCACGCAGCTGCCTTAATAAAAGAACTTAAAAAACTCCGTCCGAACCTACGGATATCAGGCATCGGCGGCCCGGCCATGCGGCAGGCAGGAGCGGAAACATTCACGGACTTAACGCCATATGCGGTAATTGGATTCTGGGAGGTTTTGAAACATTTTCCCAAATTCAAAAAAGCATTTCATCAGGCCCTGGATAAAATAAAGCAGGAAAAGCCCACGGCGGTAATCCTTATCGATTACCCCGGGTTTAATCTTCGCCTGGCAAAAAAGATTAAACAACAATCGCCGCAAACAAAGGTTATTTATTACATCAGCCCGCAAATCTGGGCCTGGGGAGAAAAACGGATTGAATTAATCCGAAGTGTAGTCGATAAAATGATTGTAATCTTTCCCTTTGAATATACTCTATACAAAAAACACGGAATTAACGTCTCTTTTGTCGGACACCCTCTTGCCGAGCATGTCTATCCCCGGCAAGACAGGCAGGCCTGCCTGCAGGAAACCGACCTTAATGATACCGATATTATCATTTCTCTCCTGCCCGGCTCACGTGAAAGCGAAGTCAAAAGAATCCTGCCGCTAATGCTTAAAAGCGCAAAATTAATGCTCGAGCAGGAACCGCTGGCAAAATTTCTTATTTTAAAGGCAACAAACGTCGGAAACGATATTTTTACACGGCTGACGGCAAACTATACTCACCTGCCGATTCGGATTATAAATAACAATACCTGCGATTTTCTGGCCATTTCGAGTTTTGCCTGGGTATGTTCGGGAACAGCCACCCTGGAAACGGCAATCCTGGAGATACCGATGCTTATTGTGTATAAGACAAGCTTTCCCACCTGGTTTATCTCAAAACAGCTTATTAAATTGCCCTATATCGGACTGGTTAATGTGGTGGCCGGGGAAAAAATTGTTCCGGAATTTATTCAGTACCGGGCAACCGCGCAAAACATCACAAATTGCACGAGAACCTTCCTGAAAAATTCTGAAGACAAAAAACTTCTTATCGAAAAACTGCGGCAAGTAAAGACAACCTTGGGACAGACAAAGGCAAATCTGGAAACAGCCCGCGTTATCTGCGAATTTATAAATTAGGGAGTGAAACCACTATCATCTATTGTACCGTTATTATTGAGTGTTATAATTTCCCCATTATTAGGGCCACCCAGACGAGCCGCTGTTCCTGTAGGCGCACTGTAAGAATATGACCACGACCGATTGGCGTTCAAATTCGGGTTTTCCAGTCCGACCATCTGCCAGCGCTGGTTATCAGCCGCAGCGGTCCCGACAGGCAAATCCAAAAATTGCCTGCGCTCCGAAGAATAAGCCATTTCCGCCGCGCGCATTGATTCCAAGGTTGACAATGCCTCGCGGGCTCTCGTGCGTTCCACGGTGGATATGTAACTGGGAATCGCAATACTCACGAGAATAGCGATAACCATTACCGTTAACATTAATTCCATAAGAGTAAAACCGTTATTTGGCTTCATGTCTAGTCCTCCTAAATATTACATCTTCACCGATGTCGCCAATTTAAATATCGGCAAAAACATCGCGATAACCAAAAAACCGACGACCGCGCCCATAAACACAAGCATAAACGGCTCAAGCAATAACGACAAGCGATCTACGACCATCGCAATACGCTCTTCATAAAATACCGCCACATGTTTTAACATATCCGATAATTCTCCCGTCTCCTCTCCGACATTAACCATGAGCACAACCATGGGCGGGAAAATACCGCTTTGTTCCAACGGCTCGGCTATGGATTTTCCATCACGCACGCTGTCCTTAACCACTTCCAAAGCATCCTCGACCACCTTATTCCCGACCGTCTTTGTGACAATTTCCAATGCATATAGAATCGGCACACCGCTGGAAATCATCGTTCCCAAACCGCGGGTAAAATTTGCGATCGCTATATGCCGGAATAATGTTCCAAAAATCGGCAGGCTTAGGCGGAAACGGTCAAAATACAGCCTTCCTGTTTCTGTTTTCAAAATACGGACTAACAGAAAAATAATTAACGGTAACAAAAGGATAACCGGTAAAGCAACGGCTCGAAGAATATTGCTAAGATCAACAACTAATTGCGTAATCGGCGGCAATTCGCTGCCGAACCCTGAAAACATTTCCGCGAAAACAGGGACGATTTTAATAACAAACACCAGGATAGCGCCCGTACATACGGTCATTAAAATTGCCGGGTACATTAACGCGGATACTACCTTACGCTGCAATTCCCCGGAACTTTCAAAATACTGCGCTATCTGTTCCAAGACTGAAGGCAACTGTCCGGATGCCTCTCCGGTTCCGACCAGGTTTACCCAGAATTTCGAAAATACTTTCGGATGTTTATCCAAGGCATCTCTCAATGTGCTGCCGCTTTGAATATCTTCTTTTATTTTGTCAATCGCATCACGTAAGGGCGCACTGCTTATCTGCCGCGCCAATACCGCCAAACTACGCAAAAGCGGAACACCGGCATTAAGCAAGGTACCGAGTTGGCGGGCAAAGATACACAAATCATCATTTTTAACCCGGCGGGACAGCATTGCTTTCTGCGAGATTTGAAAAGAAGATTTGATTGTTTTTTGTCTGACGACTATTTGTTCTACGGAAGTTATCAATAAACTGCGGCGCTGCAGAATTTCAATTACTTCATTCTGCCCCTCCGCAATCATTGTACCTTGAACAAGATTGCCTTCTTGATCTCGAGCTTTATACAAAAAATCAGGCATAGATTTTACAAATGCTCCAAACTATCTGCCGCTGCCGGCCGCATAATCTAAAATCATACGTATATTACACAATAATCCTATTTTAAATATACCATATCATTTAATTAAAAGGAAGGATGAATTTAACTTTATCTAACAAAAACGCATTTAATACGTTTTTGTTAGTCAGAAACAGTAACGGCAATAACTTCTTCAAGAGTAGTAAGCCCCATTTTCATTTTTTCCAGGCCGCATTTATACAAACTACGCATTCCCGTCTCTTCTGCTCTTTTTCTGATTTCATCACTTGATTTGCGATAATAAATCATATTG
>JAHIOQ010000125.1 GCA_018895275.1 Candidatus Omnitrophota bacterium | reverse complement strand
GGAAAATACCACAAGGGATTTTCCCGACTTCCTGCAGCCGGACGTAATGAGCACGTAACTTATGGAGCGATAGCGAACATAAGTTACCGTGCGAATTAACTCCGACGAGTGCGAGGAAAATTATCAAAGATAATTTTACCGCTTCTTACGAGTCGGAGCAGTTCATTAATTTTTAGTGTTAGGGTTTTCTCCACTATATAATTAAACCACCGCTTTAAAAGAGCACTCAAGTCGTATCTGTTTTTCACAAAATTTTCGATACTATCGTATTTATGCCGTAAGCAAATCATCGATCATCCCTGCCAGCTTTTCCTTGGGAACCGCGCCGACAACCTGATTAACCGCCTTTCCTTCCTTAAAAACTATTACCGTCGGGATACTCATCACGCCGAAACGCGACGCAACATCGGAGAGCTCATCAACATTCAATTTGCATATCTTTACTTTCCCTTCGTAATCCCTGGCCAGCTCATCGATGACCGGCGTAAGCATGCGGCAGGGGCCGCACCATTCCGCCCAAAAATCAACCAGTACCGGAATCTTCGACTGCATCACTTCCTTCTCAAAATTAGTCGCGCTAATAATTATTGCCATACTAACCTCCTTTTTAAGATTAACGTATTGTCAAAATAACCAATCATCAAGAAACAAGATACAAACAAATTTCAATAATCAATGCCCCCTGGAATTCCGTTACTGACGGCGATTGGATTATCGGCATTATTTATATTTCCCCTCTATTGTTTTTTGCTAGCGGCATTCCCGGCATATCCCGTAAAAATAGCCGTGCAACTCTTCTATCGAATGCCCGTCCACCTGCGCAGCCTGCAAGGCCGGGCAAGGACGCAGCTCAACGTCATAGATTTTTTTGCATTCCCTGCAGAAAAAATGATGGTGAGAATCCGTTCTCGCTTCAAAACAGGACCGATTAAAGGTAATGCGGATCTCGGCCGCGATGCCTTTTTTACGGTATAATTCCAATATCGAATATACCGTCGCTAAAGAAACCGCCGGAAACCTCTTTTTTATTTTCCCATAGATTTCTTCTACAGTCAAATGCTTATTTTCTCTCGCAAGCGCCTCATACACCGCGAGCCGCTGCGGTGTCAAGCGTATATGCTTTTCCTTTAGTTTTTTAAAAACTTCTTCCATAACATAATTTATTATAACACCTTTTCTGTTATTTTCAATAATTATTTTTAGATAATAATCATTATTGTTTATTTTTATAAAAATTGTTGCAACGGCGGCATATGGACTATGAACTTATGCTTAACTCATTGCAACCATCTTGCGGCAGGCTAAATAGCCTGTTCCACTGCTTCTCTTTTTACCAAGCTTTGAGTTCTAGCTTTAATTTTTCCGGATGACAATACCCCTCGCGCTCCATCTTTCAATAAAGCGGATATTAATTCCTTTTCTTTGGTAACATTATCTCCGGCCTTAGAGAGAATATATGGGCCGCGGAATCCTCTTTCCGTTGCCAGCAGCTGTACAATTTCCGGCATATCCTTTAGAACTATTTCATCTTCATGAAGCGGGATATGCGTTTCCAATGCACCGATACGGGGTAATTTATTGCCGCTTACATTGACTTCAAAAATAGGCACATCTTTGTCTACCTGTCTATAAAATGCCAGCGGAGAATTCTGTCTTTTCATCGCAATCTTAGCGTAAGCCAAGTCAAAAACCAGGCCGACATTTTCCTTCAATTCAGGTATTCCTGCCTGCGCAAGCGCCCCCCCTATCTTTTTATACACGAGGTTGACATGTTGAGGCGTATGCCAAACAATTTCCACGCCGTTTTTAATATGATAACTATTTTCCAGCCCCAATCTTATTCCTTTCGACGCGGCATAGATAACTAATTCAGTTACTTTCGCGATAAAATCATCATCCAATTCATCAAGGTGAATACTAACAAGATAGGAATGGATATCCGCGGCAAAATCAATAATTTTCCTCATTTCTTGCACGCTGCCCTCGTCACGCAAATCTAACACTGGCAGGTGAACCGTAACCAGTTTGTTCAACAATGCCGGTTTTAAATAATCCTGAACCCATTTGGGATCCAGTTCTCCCGGCGACTTAAGCCCTTCATCCGCATAAAACGACAGTTCAATAGCGCTAAAATGATTCTTCTGTGTTATCTCTACAATATCCTCAATCCTTGTCCCCCTTGCCGTATGTGTTCCAATAGTCAGTTCCCCTTCTTCCATAAGCTCATAATATTTAGTTGCGGCTATTCGCATGTCCGTTTTCTCTGCCGACGAATAGGCGTTTTCCAGCAATCTAAAATACGGCCGCCTATCCGTATTGTAATAAAGGTCGCTAGCGATCTTAAGTTTGTCATAAAGGCCTTGCCATCCCACATTTTTCAACCCCTGGACATGCGCACGCCAGTCATCAGACTGCGGATCAGGATACGGCTCAATAAAAAAACCGTTTCCTTTACCTGTTAGCGGATTAAATTCCTCCACATATTCTAAAGACCATCCTGTAGGACTCGCCACAGGTATTGCGCCGCTGAATAAAGCGCCCATACCGCTTGTCCCGCATGCCTCTTTAAGCCGCTCCGGAGAATAAAGCCACAAATCCGCGTTTTGCAGCAGCAGCCTGTCCAATTCCAGGTCATATCCCGGTAAAAAGATAAATTTGCCAAAGTGCCTTTTCGATAATTCCACCGCGTTTCTTATCCAGTCTTTACCCACTTCATCATTCGGATGGGCAACTCCGGCAAAAATAACCGCGTATTCCAGCCCGCCAGCATCCCGATTATTCACGATGCGCTCAATTCCCGTTGCGTCAAGCAGCGGAAAATCCATTTTATATAGCGTAAAACGACGGCCGTAACAAAGCCATGGACGATTCCGAATAAGATCCATTAATATCGGCTCAACCTGCCGTATTTTCCCTACTGCGTCTTGCAACGATACATTTTCCGGTACCGATAGCCCTCTCTGCGATAATAAGTCGCGCAGGCTTGCCTCGGAAATTTCATAATCTGGAATACTTAATTTTGCCGCAATATCTTCCGCAACATTTTGCATTACCCCTACAATATCTTCGCTTATATCACCTTCCGAACGCCCTTGATGCCGCAATCTTTCCCGGAATGACTGCACAAGCGCCGGCCATAGATCGCCAATCGCGTACCATATAAGTTGTTTTCGCAATATTTCTTTTATCTGCCCGTCTTTTATTTTTTTCTTTCGCGCTTCAATAATTTCTCCAAGCGAGATTTTCCTATCTAACTTTTCTTTTTCTAGCTGCTTTTTATCCATTGACGACGGCTGATAACCCCATCCGTCAACTCCGTTGGTAATAGGCTCTATTTTATCCAGGAGCCATTGGGAATAGGGATACATTCTGCCAACCATTTCTTTTAAAACATCGTTAAATTCCTTGCCAACGGCAGCTACCTTGCGGCTCATTTGAAAGAGAATCCTGGTCATGTCAATAAACGTCCCGGTTTTTTCCAGCATGATAGTTCGCCACTCCGGGCCTAAATCATAAAAATATCTATTCCATAATCCTTCACTATATTTCGGTAATCCTGCTTCCACCGGCGTATGCATAACGCCGGTTATCTTCACATCCCGGAATACCCCATTCTTTTTTGCGTAAATTGCCGCTAACGCGGCACTGCCTTCATTTAAATGAAAGTATTTGGGCCTAATCCCCAGTTCTTCCAGCGCCTTTACCCCGGCTTTGCCGAGAAGAATGGATTGGCGCAGGCGTTCTTCGGAATTCGTTTCTCCTATATATAATACGCTGGTAATATCGTGGTTATCCAATAACAGCGTATATACCTCTCCTCTTTGCGTCGTTCGCTTCGCCCACCATAATTTTACCTCGACAATCTCCCCTTTACTCACCTCAACTTTCACTGTTTTCTGCATACCGGCTTTATCTACCACAGGAATTAAAACCCCGCGTTTCTGCAGATCTTCCCGGTCAATGCGAACCTTACGAACAATTTGTTCGCCCCATTCGTTAACAGACTGGACCATAATGTAATTATAAAGAAGGCCTACTCCGGCCACATTTCTCCCGTTATCAGTCATACGCGCCAGCAAATCACCCATATAGCGCCCCAGTCCTCCGGTACGCTGCCCGGTTAACTCCGCTTTTAATTCACCGGTTTCTTCGTCTTTGACAAAAAATGCGTTTTCTAAACTAAAGAGTGCTGCATCGGCATTTGCCAATTTCTTCTGAATTGTTTGGCTGAGATTGTTCTGAGCGCTTATTCGTAATTCTTTTGGGGTAGGCGCGGCAGTAAAAGCTTTCAGCGTTACCGGCATGGAAATCGATAGTTGCGGAGAAAGCATCCCGGTCTCGCCGTAACGCGCATGTACAATATGGGCATCGGCAAAAACGCATAAAGGGGATGAAAATAAAAACGTGTTCAAAAGCAGAAGACAGGTCGGTTTCATCAACAACTTATGTGTTTTCATGAACCTTCCCATTGCCATGGTTTCCCTCCTCCGGCTTAACTTAGCTCGTTATAAATTTTCTAAAAAAGATACTGTAGTATACCATATTATTTATTTTTTTGCAAATGCGCAACTCTTTGTGCTGCAACATCTTAAAAGCTCGTTTCCCTCCGCTCGTTCTGCCCGCATTTTTTTACCCCATTGACAAAAAATACCTTTTGTGTTATACAATTATCAAACCAATTGTGATACATATCGCAATAACTTAAAACAGACGGAATAAATTATGGAGGTATACTTTGTCTAAGGTTTGTGAAATATGCGGAAAAGGGCCGACAGCAGGCAGGTCAATCGTACAGCGCGGTATGGCCAAGAAAAAAGGCGGCGTGGGAAAAAAGACAACCGGTATAAGCAAACGCACGTTTATGCCGAATCTTCAGAACGTCAGAATAAAGATTGGCGGAACGACGAAAACCGCCCGCGTATGTACCTCATGCATTAGGACCGGAAAAATCCAAAAAGCCGGCTGATAGATCATTTATCAAACAGGCCATGCACCTTTGATTTGCCGCTGGCGTGCTTAATATCCTCATAATCGACGATAATCATGTCCGGCCGTTTTTCTTTCAACCTGCGGATGGCGGAAAATTCTTCGCCTTTGTTGCTTTTCGTCCGGAAACAGATGTAACGAAATTCGGTTCGGCATTGCGGGCATGCCCTTTCTTTCGCAAAATCAATCCCCAGATGCTGGCAGTTTTCGCAATTAGCGGTTAGTTCGCCGGCAATAAGCAAGTGACGTTTTACGGTTTCTATATCCAATTCGTTCCAAACCCGGATCATAGAGTGTTTCATAATAATACTCCCACGTCTTTTCATTGAAAAGCAGTCTTTGTTCTGTTATTATATTTTACAGTACGCTTCGCCAATTTACAAGTTGTAAAAAACGGAGTAATCCAGCGTGAAGGCATTCGCCACTTTTCTTCTCTTACTCATGGGTATTTCCTGCTTCGGCGCCCAGGTATTGTTTATCCGTGAGTTCCTGGTCGTATTCTACGGCAATGAGTTAACTATCGGCATCATCCTCGCGAACTGGCTGCTCGCCGAAGCGCTCGGCAGCTTTATCTTCGGGATACGCAGCGGTTCTTTGCGCTGTCCCCGTATGTCATATGCCTGCCTGCAGCTGTGCATTAGCATATTATTTCCCGTAAGCATTGCCGCGGCACGCATGATAAAAACCAGCTTTAGCCTCATCCCCGGAGAAGGCGTAGGGATTATTTCCGTATTTTTTCTTTCTTTGGCGGTTATTCTGCCCCTAGGGCTTCTCCTTGGCGGCCAATTTCCCCTGGCCTGCCGCCTTTACAAAGATATCAAGAATACCGCGCTGAGAACGGCAATCGGTAAAAGCTATTTTCTGGAAGGTGCCGGATTTGCGCTTGCCGGTATAATTATAACCTGTTTTTTGATACCGCATATCCATTCCCTGCGTATCGCATTTCTCATCGCCGGCTTGAATTTTTGCGCGGCATTATTCTTGATGCTGACTTGTTTAAAAAAAACATCCGCGCTGATAAAGACAGGCGTAATGTTGCTGGCAATTACTGCTGTAATAATCGGATATACCCGTACTGCCGATATTTTCAACAGCTTTTCCCTAAAGCGGCAATGGAAAGGATTTGACCTTATAGATAGCCGTAATTCCATATACGGAAATATTGCCGTCATCCGCCAGGAGGAACAATATGTCTTTTATTATGACGGCCTTGCCTTTATGACCATCCCCTCCCCGGACATCGTTTTTACCGAGGACTTCGTCAATTTCCCCCTCGCTATTCACGAGTCGGCGGATAATATCGCCGTAATCGGCACCGGCCTGGGAGGAATAATCAGCAATATATTGAAATTCCCCGTAAACAGCATCGACTATGCGGAACTTGACCCTTTAATCATCGATACCCTAAAACACCATCCTACGGAATTAACCCGCGCTGAAATCAACGACCCGCGGCTTATTATCCACAATACGGACGGACGCCTCTTCCTGAAAAAATCCGCTAAAACCTTCGACTGCATCCTTATTAATCTTCCCGCGCCTTCGACCCTGGTCATGAACCGTTTTTACACCAGAGAATTCTTTGAGATTGCCAGGCAAAGGCTTTCCGAAAAAGGATTATTATGCCTGAGCCTTCCCGGCGCCTTAAGCTATCTCTCGGAAGAACAATTGAACCTGAACCAATGCGTATACCGCACCTTGCAAAGCGTTTTTCCCGGCGTAGAAGTTATCCCGGGATATTACAATCTGTATATTGCCGGCAAAGAGCGGAATATTTCATTTACCCCGGAATCAATATGCCGGCATCTGGCTCAGGCGAATATTCAGAGTCCCCTGTTTAACGAATTTTATATCCGCGACCGCCTTTGCGCGGAAAAAAAGGCATGGTTTTTGGAAAGCTTAAAGAAAAGCAACGCGCGGGAAAATAAGGACCTTGAACCTATCGGTGTTTTTTACAGCCTCAGCCTCTGGAACGCATCCTATACCCCTTCCCTGCAAAAGGCATTCGCTGCCGCGGCAAAGCTTGATATTCCCGTAATTATCGTTTGCCTCGTTTTTTTTACGGTCGTTCTTTTGTTCGTTACGATCTCGCGCAGAGAAAAAATTACCAGCGCTGCGATATCCGGCATGATGCCCTGGCTTGTTTTCTTTAGCGGATTTACCGGGATATCGATTAACATGATACTCCTGTTAAGCCTGCAGGCATTTTACGGGTATGTTTACCTCTACATAGGGCTGCTTATCGGCTCATTCATGCTCGGGCTGACGCTGGGGAGTTTTATCATGACAATAAATCTCGGCCGCATACAAAACATGCGCAAAACGCTTCTTAAAATAGACGGTGGGTTCATTATGCTCTGTTTCCTTTTAATCCCGCTGATTACCTGCCTGCATCGCGCCGCGGGTAATGATAACAGCCATCCGGCCGTATTGTTCATGATCCTTTTAAGTTCCGCGGCCTTCGGGTTTTTGGCCGGATTTGAATTCCCGCTGGCAAATGCGGTTTATATGGATTCGCGTAAGGAAAAAAGGAATATACTCTATGCCATGGAAATGCTCGGTTCGTTCGCCGGAACGCTGAGCGTATCGATAATTCTCATTCCCATCGCCGGCATTCCGGCCACAATATTGGTTATCGCGCTGATAAAAACCGCGCTTTTCACCCTACTGACCACCAGTTTCTTTTTTTCGGCTCGCTAACCTCTTTAATCATGAATCCGTAATAGGTAACATAGACATGAAATTTCTTGCCGGGTTCAAAAGGCACAAAGGCGCTGTTCCCGTAGGCTGCTTCCACAAAAGGGATAAAACGCTGGTAGCGATAGATAAAGAACCAGAATCTATCCGGCTGCTCCGAAAGGCTGTAAACCAGCCGTTCTTCTTTTTTCTCCTTTTCGATATCCCGGTATCTTCCGCTTATACGTTCTAACCGATAATAGCGCTGCGCGCCGAAAATCCCGAAAACCGGTTTCCAAAGCACCATATGCCCCTCAATCACCCATTCATCGGCATTAAAAAACAATGTTTTTTTCCGCGCCGCTTCCGTTTCCGGATACAGTTCAACGCAAAGTACCGGATGCCTAGCCTTAGGCGTCTTTTGGCATTCGACAACGGCAACCAGATGCCGCTGCGTAAATAACCGGTATGTATTCAAATACGCCCTGGCGATAAAAACCGTGATGAGAATAAGAATAATACAAAAAATAATTATCCCGCCGATAATTTTATTTAGAAAATTATTTTTCGGCTTGCCTTCCATAAAATCTCTCCTTTCCTCAGGTTAAGGCAAAATAACATTCATTATCCCGCCGACCAGTGTCGTAATCCCGACCATTATCAGCGCGGCCTGCCCAAGCCGTTTCCATCCCAGTTCTTTTAAAAAGATCACCACCGTCGCGATGCAGGGAAACGACATCGATAATACGAGGCAGGCAATAATCAATTGTTTAACGCTCAGATGTAACGGTATCAGCATTCCCGCGGCGATATCTTTGCGCAGCAGGCCGATTATCAATACCCATATCGCTTCTTTCGGCAATCCGAACACCCGGCCGAGCAGCGGGCTAAAAAGCGCGGAAATAAATTCAAAAATCCGCACCTGCTGCAATATATTGATAACCAAAATACTCAGCATTATTATCGGCAGAGCCTCGATAATAAAACCGCGTATGCGCATAACTATTTTTTTCGCCAGCAGGTTCAGCGCCGGAAAACGGTACGGCGGGATTTCCAGTAAAAGCTCCGGGCTGTACCCCTTTAAAAAATAGTTCATCGCCAGGCCTAAAAAAAGCCAAAGGCAAAAAAGCACGGCATAAACAAGCGCGACATAGCGGCCGCCGAATTTTCCCAGTATCCCTACAATCATCGCCTGTAACGCGGCGCAGGGCACGCCGATGGATATAAGCGTTGCGGCGATAAACCGCTCCCGCTTGCTTTCCAATATCCTTGTCCCCAGTATTCCGGGAACATTACAGCCGAACCCGAGCAAAACCGGAATAATCGCAAATCCATGCAGCCCCAGCTTGTGCATTACATTGTCCAGAAGTAAGGCTAAACGCGGGATGTATCCGCTGTCTTCAAGAAAACTTAAAAGCAGATAAAATGAAAACACATACGGCAGAACCATGACGAATTCCACATACGGAGCCGTGGTCAGCAGTCCTAACGACTGTTGAAAATCGATCTTTCCGTCAATCATTTTCCCGATCAGCAGCGAATGCAGTAAACCTCCCTGGCCTAAGATAACACTTAAGCGCTCCAGCAGGGGCAGGTATACGTTCTGAAAAAACGGCTCAAACACCGTATTAATCAGTCCTTCAGCCACAAACCGGATAAATTTAAAACCGGCAAATATAATGCCCCCTGCGATAATCAGCCCCCAGGCATGGTTGACCGAGGCATCCTCGAGCGCTTCCCAAAACGTATGGTGCCGGTGCGAAAGCCGCTGCACGCTTTCGGTGATATGCCCGATACTGCTCCAGCGTTCCTCATGCGTGCGAAAAAAACTCTTTCCTGCCGGAACATTTTTTAACCGCTCCTTAAGCGCCTTTATCCCCATCCCGGTAATCCCGCTGGTCGGAATTACCGGGACGCCGAGAAGTTTCTCCAGCTGCCGGGCGTCAATATCCACTCCGCGGTGTTTTCTCTCGTCAAACATGTTTAAGGCAACGACCATCGGGCGGCCTGTCTCGATAAGCTCCATGGTTAAATACAGGTTGCGTTCCAGGTTCGTCGCGTCAATGACATTGACGATGATATCCGACAGAGAAAGCATCTTCACGCTTACTTCTTCCGCCGGAACAGAGGGCTCCAGGCTATAGGTACCCGGAAGGTCAATCACCTGCATCTGTTCGTCATCGACGCAAAGATATCCTTCCAGGAACTCAACCGTAGTCCCGGGATAATTGGAAACAAGCACCCTTACCCCGGTAAGGCGGGAAAATAAAACGCTTTTGCCCACATTAGGATTGCCGATTAAAACAATCTTTTTCATTTTTTCTCTAATTGCACCCAAACCTTAGACGCCATACCGTAGCCAAGGGCGATAACCGTGCGCCCGACCCGGATGGCCACCGGCCCGCAAAAAACAAAGGCGCTGAGTTTTATCACGGACTTGTCTATTCGCATACCCATGACGCCAAGGCGTTTTGAGAATGCCTCTGCGCCCTCAATACGGACAATCGTACCTTTTTGCCCGGCCTTCATTTGTACAAGATTTATTTTATTCATAACAGCTGCTATTATAGGTTATTATCAATATTTACGCAATATCAATACAGCTTTTTAATCTCCACATCCGTGTAATAGAATTTCAGTATTGCATCATATTTATACCCTGCCTGGGCCATTGTTGCCGCGCCCACCTGGCACATCCCCACGGCATGCCCCCATCCGCCGCCGTAGAAAATAAACTCCTGCGCCACCCCTTTATGGTCAAGCTTAACATCAATGTTAAACATGCTGCTGCGCAGATTACCCAACATCTGCCGCACCACAAGTTCCTTTTCCACGTTAAAGCGGCCTTTTGAACCGATAATCCGGATACGATAGACATGGCCGGATATATTCCTTTCCGTAATATCTATGGATATGAGCCTGCCGATATCTATTTTTTTATTGATAAGCTGTTCCAGAGACAGTTTTGAATACACCCTCATCCAGCGAAAATTGCTGCGCCGGGAAAAGGCTTCGTTGTTGCAAAATACGGGAATATCCGCATACCAAAGCCAGTCTTCCTGTTCCAGGGGGGATAGAGGAAAAAAGAACCCCGTTGCCCCTACGGCATCCTGTTTGGCCTTTAAATAAGGAATGGGCTCCCGCTTGCTGAACACATTCCCCTGGGTATGGCCTCCGCAGCTGTTGCTGTAGACGGCATCGATGGGGATCCCTTTATAAGCAACTACTTCTCCCTGCGTCACATCAACCGCTTCGTTCGTCGCCGTAGTCTCCACGCGCGCGCCGTTGTAAACCTGGCAATGCACGCCGGAGCAGAAATCAAACCCGTCGTTTTTGTGCCGCCCCAGTTTCGCGTAGGCCTCGCTGCGCGCGGCTACTGCCTGGGCCTTCAGCGCCTCTTCAGGCCATTTGCTGTCCATCTCGCTGGGCAATACTCCGTAAAGATATTCTTCCATATTAACTTTATTGATTATCCTGATCTTATCTTCCGGGACAACGCTCAGTTCAAGCTCTCCCCGGTAAAGACGATCCGTCTTGCTTGCCCAGTATTCTCCCGTGCCCGACTCCAAATTAAAAATAAGTATCGTTGCCGCTGCGTCTTTTTGCCGCAAATATATTGTCTGGCTAAACTCTATTATTCTTTTATCACCCGCGCGCAGGATAATATTTCCTCTTTTAATATCCAGGCTGTACAAACAGCCTTTTTCTCCCTGAAAAAGAACCTTTCCGCCGCTGCCTTCAATATTAAAGTCCGCGGCGCATTTAAAACAAAAGCCTTTTGAATCACCGATATGGATCCTTAAAACCAGCGCTCCGTCCGCGCGCTTGGGCGAGACCTTTTTCGCGCTGCTTTCATCAAGCCTTTTCGTCTGCCTTTGCGCCAGGTTTTTCTTCAATGCCTCCCCGGCCTTACGGTAAATAGAATCAATATATGTTTTAACCTGTTCATTGTCCGGATCAATTGCCTGAACCTTACGGAAAGCCACAAGGGCGTTTTCATAATTATCCTGATAAAAATAGGCCATGGCCAAAGACCAGTATATTTCTACAATGCTCGGATCAAGCTCCTTTACTTTGACAAACTCTTTTATCGCCGCTGCCCACATCTTTTTTTGCTCATAGGCCTTGCCCAGGGATAAATGCGCGCAGGCAAAGGCGTCATCACTCTGCACGGCCTTTGCATGTGCCCATAAGGCATTATCCGTTTGCCCGGTATCCTCAAAACACTTTCCCAGCCAAAAATAAGCCCGCGCCTCATCCAATCCCATTTTTAAGGCGGTATTCAGCGATTCGATGGCTTCCCGCGGCATGGCGTTTAAATAATAAAGCTCCCCCATATTAAGGTGAACCATCTGGTCCGGCTGAATCTTAAGCAGTTTTTTATAACAGGCAACCGCCCGGCTGTACTGCCGCGTAGTTTTATATATCAGCGCCTGGTTCAAAATCGCCTCTTTGGACCCCGGATCAATTTGTTCCGCTTCTTTATAAGCAGCCAGTGCCTGGGCATAATCAGCATTGCCGAAAGCGGTTCTGCCTTTTTGCAGATACTGAGCGTAATCATTATTGCCGCTAGCGTAAACAAAACCGGCGACGGACAACAAGACGGCGCACATTATGTACAGTCCCATAATTTTGATTTTATTTAACATCCAAGAGTAAAATAAATTTCCATAGGTTATTTTTTATAACGATAAGAGAATCAATATTATCCACCACTCTATTTTCAATATTCAATTTTCATGCCTTGGTAAAAACACACAGAATCGAGTTGAGCTTTTCATCCTTATCTTTAATCGCGAACATTTTCAGGCTCACCGCCGCCTTCGCGCGCAACACGGGCAAAAACAGCTCTATATCGGCGGCAATGGTATTTGCCCTCCGGTTAACGATTTCATAATACAATTTATTAAACTCGCTGTTTGCCTCCAGCTTAATAACCGAATCAATGCTTAACTCATCCTGGTTAACCTCAAAGACCTCCTGCGCCGCTTTGTTGATTTTGACACGGCCGGACTGCTGGTCGAGCAGCATAACCCCGTTTATGATATTACGGTTTAAAATCGATAACTGCTTATTCAGGATATCAACCCTATCCTCACGCAGACGGTCGTATTTATTAATCCTGTCCACGACATCATTAAATTTTTGCGCGAGAAAAGAAAACTCATCATTGCCGGGCAGGGAAATACCGGTTTGAAAATTATTTTCCAGGATATGCCGCATGGCAAGCTCAAATTTTTTTCTGAATATAATCAGCCGGTTCAGGATATAAAGCACGCATACTATCCCGCAGCCGGCGAGTAAAACAACCGCGTCTTTATAGGCCGAAGACATCGTCAGACTTCCCAGGTACCATAATATGAGAAAAACCGCGATAATAACCGCAAATAATATATTTATCTTACGTTTCATAACCTCACCCTCATTTATGTTGGGAAAGCAAGGCGATGCTTTCCTGCTTGCCGACAACAATCAACGCATCGCTTTCTTCCAGGACATCTTCCGCCTGCGGTAAATCATTAATTTGCTCAATCAAAATCCGCTGGCCGCGTTCATTGATGGAAGGGGTCTGTTTCTTAATCGCCACAATATTGACATCATAGCGCTTACGGAGATTAAGTTCCTTAAGCGTGCGGCCGCAAAATTCTTTCGGTATTTTTATCTCGGCCATCGTATGCCCGCTGGAGAGTTTCATGCATACCTGGATATTCGGGTTTGTCAAACTTTTACCCACCGACTCTCCCATCTCCCGCTCCAGATTAATAATCTTCGTAATCTCCAATGACTTAAGAATCTCTTCCTGAAGCGGATTTACAGACCGTCCGTAAATATTCTTTATACCCATTTTTTTGAGCAGAGTAATCGTAAGCAGGTTGGCCTCGACATTTTCTCCGATACAGACAATTGCCGCATCCACCTGTTCAATACCTATTGAACGCAGCGCTTTTTCATCCGTTGTGTCCAGGGAAACGGCAACCGCCACATAATCCTTGATATCTTCGACTTTCTCCTTATCGGCATCAACTGCCAACACCTCTACGCCCTGGTCCGTCAATGTCTTTGCCACGGTCGAACCAAAGCTCCCTAATCCCAATACCGCAATCTGGCGCATAATGTCCCTCCCCGTAACATATTACGTTCTGTCAAAAGCTTAACCAAAAACTCCGATAATCATCGCTTATTTTTACGTATTAACCAGCTTAAAATATCAAAAATTAAAATGCAAATATCAAAATAACAATGTAAAATTTTAAGCATTATAATATTCTTTTTTAAACAATTTTTTTAATTTTGAATTTTGATTTGTCATTTTGATTTTTAATTTTTGATTTTTGAATTTATCCCCTCCGAATCCTTTAAAACTACCCCGTCCTTTTTCAATTTTTTATAAAACTTTTGACACTATTATACATTATATCACTGCCGGCAAGCCGGTTTCAGCCTATTTCTTTTTCTTCCAGATAACAACAAGGATCTTCCTGCCAAAAATCGCCGTAAACCGTAAACGCGCGCACCCGGCAGCCGCCGCAGTAAGCCTGATATCGGCAGCGGCTGCATTTCCCTTTAAGATACTGCGCCTTATGCCGCAGTTTTTGCAGTTTCCGATTGCTCCGGTTAAGCCATATACGGTAAAAATCTTCTTCTTTTACGCTGCCCAGCATATCCTCGTGCCAGAACTGGCAAGGGAAAACATTTCCGTCCGGGCTTACATCGACAACCTTACTAGCGGCAGAACAACCACCGTGAAATTTTAAAAGCCGCAGTACCTCTTTTGCCTTAGCCGGGTTTTTCTGCTTTAAATAAAGATAAATATAAATACCGTCCGCATGATTATCCACGCTCAGTATCTCAATATTTTTTCCCTGCGCATTGCACTCCTGCGTACGCCTTATCAAAAAATCAACCACCTGCCGGCGCTGTGCGTTATCGATATCTTCTGCGGCAAGCGCGGTGCCTCTTCCGGCATAAACGAGGTGGTACATACAGAACCGCGGGATATTTTCCTTAAGGCACATATCAATTACCGCGGGCAGGTCCGCGGCATTTAATTTTGTAATCGTAAAACGCACTCCGGCCTTTAACCCCGCATCCTGCGCGTTTCGAATACCTCTTATCGAGCGCTCATAGGCGCCTTTCATCCGGCGAAAGTAATCATGCCGCTGCCGTTTGCCGTCTATACTCACCCCCACGTAATCAACACCCAACGCGTTTAAGCGGCAGGCAGCCGGCTTTGTAATCAGCGTTCCGTTCGTGGACAACCCGACCCGGATATTTTTACTTTTAGCGTATTCAATAATCGTAAAAATATCCTTATGCGCTAAAGGTTCGCCGCCGGAAAGCAGAAGCACGGGGATTTCCATCTCTCCTAAAGAATCCAAAACCTTTTTTATCTGCGCGAGCGAAAGCTCTCCCTTAATCAGCTTATCCCGCGACTTTAAATAGCAATGCCGGCATTCAAGATTACAGTACCTTGTAACATTAAAAACCACCAACGGCCGCGATGCATTGCAAGCTACATATAGCGCGGAATGTTTTTTCCGGCTTACGGCCTTGAGCATCTCCGATACACCGGGAGTTCCTCCCAGCAATTTAGTAAAATTTATCATCTTATTTTTCCTTCGAATAATATTCCTTGATTGCCCGTACCAAGCCTTCAACCGTATACACATCCGCCATAATATGCCCCTTATACCCGTAATCCCGGAGTGTATTTGCCGTTACCGGCCCGATCACGGCAAATACCTGCCGCGCCAGAAGCCCCTTTTCCTTACCCATCAATTTCATGAATTGATGCACACAGCTGGAGCTTGTAAATGTGACGACATCCATTTTTTGCTCAGCAAGAATCCGGCGCAATACGGATTTTTTTGCCTGCGCAGGGCGTTTTACTTTATAAATAAACAATTCTTCCGCCACTGCACCCAAACGGGTAAGCTCCGCGCAAAGAAGCGGACGCGCCTGCCGGGAATGCGGGATAAAGATGCGCTTGCCGCGAATATCCACCTTGGCGAATTCTTCAATCAGGCTCTCCATATAGAATTGCTCCGGCACAAGGTCCGCGTTAATGCCTTTAGCAAAAAGTGCCTTCTTCGTCTCTTCTCCCAGGGCAGCAACTTTAATCGCGCCGAAAAACCGCGCGTCTTTATTTTTTTTGGCTAAAACCTCAAAGCATATTTCCACGGCGTTCCGGCTGGTAAAGATAACCCAGTCGCATGTTTTAATTTTTTTTAAAACAACGCCGCCGCTGATTTTTTCTTCCGCTACGGTTTCAATTAAAGGATAAACTACCGCCTGCGCGCCCTCGGCTTCCAGCTTTTCCCGGAATTCCCCGGCTAATGCCAGCGGCCTGGTAATCAGCACCTTTTTAGCGAAAAGCGGTTTTTCCGCGCACCGGCGGATACGTTCATGCAAGGCAACGACATCGCCGATAATAACCACGGCCGGATGCGTAACTGCCCGCGACTTTGCCTGCCGCGCGATATTTTCCAGCGCAGCAACCGCGATTTTCTGATACGGCAGTGACGCCCATTGGATTATACATGCCGGCGTATTTCTACGCATACCGTATGATATAAGCCGCTGCGTGATCTTGTGCAGATTCGCCATACCCATATAAATAACCAGCGTGCCCTTCAAACGAGCCGTTGCCTGCCAATCGATATCGGATTTTTTTTTCTGCGGGTCCTCATGCCCGGTAATAAAGGTAACCTGAGAAGATATACCGCGATGTGTAAGCGGTATGCCGGCATAGGCAGCCGCGGCAAACGCGGCGCTGATACCCGGAATGACCGCAAAATCAATCCTGGCCTTTTGCAAGGCCAGCGCTTCTTCCGCGCCACGGCCGAATAGAAACGGGTCCCCGCCTTTCAAGCGGGCAACAAGCGCGCCGCGGCGAGCGCAGCGTATAAGCAGCGCATTGATCTGTTGCTGCGGCATGGCCTTTTCGCCGGGGATCTTTCCGGCAAAGATAAGCTTTGCCGATAGTTTTCTGCGTTCAAGCACCGACGTTCCGGCTAAATTATCATAAACAATAACATCCGCAGCACGGATAATCCCCAGCCCCGCGGCGGTTATCAACTGTTCATTGCCGGGGCCGGCCCCGATTAAAACGACTTTTCCTTTTTGCTTTTTAATCAATTTGAATTATCATTCCCTATTTATTCTTCCGGCAAAAGCTCAAAAAACACCTTAATAATAACCGGATCGAACTGACTGCCGCTACAGCGGATCAATTCCTTAAGCGCCTCTTTTTTATCAAGCTTTTTCCGATACGGACGTTCCGATATCATCGCTTTATACGCATCGCAAACCGCGATTATCCGCGCTCCGACAGGGATCCTTTCTCCGAGCAACCCTTCCGGATAACCGCTGCCGTCATAGCGTTCATGATGATAAAGAATCATGGAAACCAGCTGCTGATCGATATCCATATGGCTGATAATCCTCGTGGCAATAATACTGTGCATCTTCAATTTTTCATGTTCGTCGTAGGTAAGCTGTTCTTTTTTCAGCAGTATCTGCTCGCTGATGGCGATTTTCCCGACATCATGCAGCAAACCGGCAAATTTAACCATCTCCACCATTTTTTCCGGAAGGTTTAATTTTTCCGCCACGGCTACGGCCAATTCCGAGACTTCTTCCGAATCACCTTTGCCGGCGGCATTCTTGTTTTCTATGGCATTAACCAATCTGCTTACCGTATCAAGATAACTTTTCTTAAGATGAAGATAGCGGTTCGCGTTATCCAGATACAGCGCCACTTCGAAACTCATCGCCGTAATTGTTTCCAGCTCCTCATCCGTCAGGATAAACTTCTCGCGGCCGGGAAAAACCGCCAGGCCAACCACCCGTTCATCGGTAACCAAGGGAAAAATAAACAAGGCCTTGGGTTTTTCCACGGGTATATACTGCAGGATATCCGGAGAGGATTTCATCTCCGGAATTAAAATCGCATTTTTGTTTATTATCAGCCGCTCGTACATCTGGGCGTTAAGCTTAAAACGCTTCTTGTTTATTTTCTTGTTTTCATCATCAACCCCATGCAGCGCTCCGAAAAAAAACTCCTTTTCTTCCGCATCAAACAGCAAAACCGCACAGGTATCCCGTTTTGTCACTTCGCAGAAATACTGCGCAGCTAAAAACGCTATGCTGTGCAGCTCAATCATCCCTTCCATTTCTTTGCTGATACGATAAATCAAAGACAGATTCTTGAACTGCCTCTCTTTTTTCTCCTGAGCCTGTTTTTCCGTCAGGGCATCGTCTATGGCTTTCAGCAAGGCATCGACTTCAAACGGTTTAGAAAAAAAAGCGAACGCTTTCTCATTAATCACGGAAACCGTGATTTCAACGGTTGTATATGCCGTAATCATGATAACCGAAATCTCCGGATGTATTTTTTTTATCGTCTTTAAAACTTCGATACCGCTGATATCCGGCAGCTTTATATCCAGAATAACAACGTCAAAGCCCTCTCCCAGCAAGGAAAGCCCTTCCCTGCCTAATGCCGTGCTTTTAACCCTAAACCCCTTATTGCGAATAATCGTCGTTAACGTCTTACATAAAAGTTCTTCATCATCAATAATGAGAATTGCCGGAGCGCGCTTTTCCTTATCCATAACATCCCCCTGATCTATCGTTCGTATTGTCAAAAAAATCTTTTATTTTTATGATTAAAATAATCCTTTAAAATCACTCTCTTCTCTCGCTACTTTGTCGAGTAGACCTCATAAAGTTTCTAACTCCTACAACTTTTGACATTGCTCTGATTTTTTCAAAAGCAGAGTTATCTTCTTCGCCAACTTCCTTCCGATATGTTCCGGAAGATGCTTTTGCCCCCAAACTCGTGCTTTAATCACTCTTCCCTTTTTTTCCACAGCGACAAAACCTTCCAGGATTAACCGTTCTTTATCGATTTTTCCGATGGCACCGATTGGAGTACGGCATCCTCCGCCCATGGCGCGCAAAAATTCGCGTTCAGCCGTTATTTCACGAAACGAACGCCGGTGATTAAGCCTTTTTACCATCTTCTTTATGCACAGCGCATCGCGCCTGACCTCAATGCCCAAGGCTCCCTGCCCGGGAGCAGGAAGCATTATTGTTTGCGGGATATGTTCACGGATATGCCGCTGCCGGCCCATGCGTAGCATCCCGGCGGCAGCGACAACAATCGCGTCATACCTGCCTTCTTTTAATTTACGCAGCCTCGTATCGAGATTCCCGCGGATCTCCGCAACCTTAATATCCGGACGATAGGCCAGAAGCTGCGCTTTTCGGCGCGGACTCGAGGTGCCTATACAACTGCCTTTTCCCAGGGTCGCCAGCGTCCCCTTCTGCCGGCATACCAATACATCAAGGGGGCAAAGACGTTTCATCACCGCGGCGATTTCCAGATGAGCCGGAATTTCAACCGGGACATCTTTCATACTGTGCACGGCGATATCAATTTTCCCCTGCAGCAAGGCCTCTTCTATTTCTTTCACAAACAAGCCTTTACCCGCAGCCCGCGGCCATTTTTTCAGCCGGTCGCCGGATGTAACAATTCCCCGGATAACAACCGCACACTCCGGGAATATCTTCCTTAAGCCTGCCGCGACAAAGCGCGCCTGCGCCCGCGCCAGCGGGCTTTTACGGCTACCGATAACAATGTTCTTTTTCATGACACGCATCATTAAACAACGCGTTCAAACGTTGCTCCATATTTAACAATTTTTCGTCGATTATCTTTTCTATTTTTTGCACTTCTTTCAGGCGTTCTCTAAAATTCGCATCTTTAACGTTTTTGAGATCATCGAGGTTGTACACATACACATTATCGATACTGTTCACTTCCGGGTCGATAGTGCGGGGAAGCCCCAAATCGATCAAAAAAAGCTGCTGCTGTTTTCTGCGGCCGGCGCATTCCTGTACCATCTTTTTCGTCACCAAAAAATGCGGCGCTTCCGCCGAACTGATGACAATATCCGCCTCGCCGAGCGCCGCGGGAAACCTCTCAAAGTCAAGCGCCGTCCCCTTGAATTTTTCCGCAAGTTTTTGCGCCTTCAAAAACGTCCGGTTCGCAACAAAAACCATATCCGCGCCTTTATCATAAAGCTGCTTTAAGGAAAGCTCTCCGATTTTCCCCGCGCCGATAACAAGTATGCGCTTGCCCCTTAAGTCTCCGAATATCTTTCGGGCCATTTCCACGGCAGCTGAACTAATAGAAACTGCGCCGCAGCCGATCTGCGTATGGGAACGCACGCGTTTTCCGGTCTTTATCGCTTCTTCAAAAATAAAAGAAAAAACGCGGGAGACGCTGCCCGCCTCTTTTGCCTGAAAATAAGCATCTTTAATCTGCCCGAGTATCTGGGATTCTCCGATTACCTGGGAATCAAGCGAACTGCTTACACGGAATAAATGTTTCAGGGCTTCATATCCGCTTAAGCTGTACAAATAATCTTGAAATTTATCAGAAGGCGTTTCATGAAATTCACTCAAAAAATTAATAAGCTCCGCTCTGGAGGCTGCGGCTTCCTGAGAGACGGCATAAATCTCAACCCGGTTACAGGTAGAAACAATCACCGCCTCCTTAACCAAGCCGCTTTTCATTAAAAAAGACAGGGCCGAACATAAAAACGCCTTCGGAAAAGAAAGTTTTTCCCGAACCGTAATCGGTGCCGTGCGGTGGTTAAGCCCCAGAACTGTAATATTCATAATCTCCCTTTCAGCGCAAATATTTTTTACAAATAAGCATGTCTGCCCGGAAGCAGAAAACTAACTCCCAGATATGTAAACAAAACCGACACAAATCCGCCTATGGAAAGAATTGCCGTTTTTCGGCCTCTCCAGCCGGAAGATAATCTGGCATGCAGATATGCCGCATAAATAAGCCAGGTTATCAGCGACCAGGTCTCCTTCGGATCCCAGCTCCACCATCTGCCCCAGGCCTGCTGCGCCCATACTGATCCGGTCATTATCCCCACGGTTAAAAACACGAACCCGAAGAGCACCATATTGTAATTAACCCTATCCAGCGTGTGCAAAGCCGGAAGGCGGTCGAACAATCTGCCGATTTTTTTTAATTTCACCTGGCGTTCCTGTAAAAGATACATCAGGCCTAAGCTGAACGCGCAGGCAAAACAGGCATAGCCGAGAAAACAGCTTGAAACATGGATAACCAGCCAGTAACTGCGCAGCGCCGGCATAAGCGGGGCAACCGCGTCATCAAGCAATGAAGCATAACCCGTAATTAAGAAGACCAGCGGCAAGATAAACGCCCCGGCAATATTTATTTTGAACAATCGTTTAATGAGAAGGAAAACAAGCACGGTCATCCAGGAAAAAATGACCATTGATTCGTAGAGATTGGAAAGCGGCGGCACCCCGCTCATGAGCGTGCGTAAGGCAAGGCTAAGCGTTTGCGCCGAAAAACCGCAGACCGCCAGAAAAGGCGCCGCTTTTGATAAAAAAGAATTTTTATTAACGACAAAAATAACAAAAAAAACCGCGCTGATGAAATAAAACACCATTGCCGCCAAAAACAAAAAAGAATACATCGCGTCCTTCCCCCAAAGTCATTAAAAATCTTTTATTAAGGATAAGTTATAAATATCAATTCCCAACATTCAATTTCCACATACATACTTTCTAAGATCCGGCACGCCGCGTATACGTTTTTTTTCAATCAATAACAGCACTTGCGGATCCAGGAGCTTTTTAAGCAGTAATTGTTTTTCCCCTTTCCTCCTGCAAACACGCTTTACTTCCTGCCGCAAGCGGCCGAGAGTTTTCAAATTACGCGCATACCGCTCGATGAGCGGCCGGCATTCCTGCCGGATTTTCTTCGAGAGGCCGGGGAAATTACCCTGCGTCGAGATAGCAATGAGCAGTGAGTGCCTTTCCATAACCGCCGGAACATAAAAATTAGAAGCATCCGGGTCATCAACAACATTGACCCATAACCTTTTACTCGCGGCATCCCGCCCTGCCGCGGCATTCACCTGCGGTTCATCGGCAGCGGAAATTACCAGCAGGATGTTTTTAAGAAAAGTTTTTTTATACGTGCCCCGAAGATATTCAAAGGCCTTCTTCTGCTCCAGCTTGCGCAGCCCCGGGCACAATCGGGGACTGACAATCGTTACTTTCGCACCGCTTTTCAGCAGCGCACGCACTTTACGCAAAGCTACCGTGCCGCCGCCGATAACCAGACACGGAATATTTTCAAGTTTTAAACATATGGGATAGAGATTCATTGTTCCTTTATTTTTTCCAGCAACGCCGAGACATCACTGCGCACCGCATCAACAACCGCGCGGGAAGATATGGTCGCGCCGGTAATCGCCTGAATGTTTTTGTCCGTTTTGCCTTTTACCAACACTATGTCTTCAATATTTTTTTGCTTAAACCGGTCGATAAAGGCCGGCTCGCTCATGCGCGAGCCCAGCCCGGGAGTCTCTTTATGCTCGAGAACCTTGACTGCCGTAACCATTCCCTGCGAATCGACTCCCACCAGCAAATCCATCTTTCCGCCATAGCCTTTTGCCTGGGCCTTTACGCACCATCCGACGAAATTGCCGTTTTCATCAAACGCGTTATAGCAGGCAGGAAGCTTTTCGTTTTGCTGATAACGGTCTGCTTTCAGGACTTCCCGGCAGGACCGTTCAAAAAGCATCTGTTTCTGCTCGGCAATAATCGGCGCCGTCTGCTGAAAAACAAAAGCAAGAATAACCGCACATACCAACGCTACCGCAAATAACGTACCGCTCAATCGTATCATTCCCGATCCCCTTCTTATATAATTATAATTGCCTTTTAAACAATAGCATGCCTAACCCTAAAAAAAGCATTATGAATCCCGTCCAAATAATCGCTACCCCGGGATCTTTTACCACCTGCAGAATACTGGCCGACCGGGTAGTAAAATTCTTTATTTGCCATTCAAATAAAACTTCCTCGCCGGCTTTTCGTTTGTTTTTTCGCCCGTCGCAGAAGACAAGCTGCTGCTGCACTAATCGGCCGCGGTTATAAATATGTAATTCCATGGCCGGATTACGTACCGCATCCATACGCACCTGCCTTATCCCCTTTTCGTCTTCATACACATCAGGCAAAAAACGCGTAAATTTCACACGCAGGTCGCTGTTTCCGGGGATGCCCAGACAATCTCCCGGCTGCCAGGCCCCTTCCCAAATAACCCGTTGAGCATGAATCAGTTTTATTTCAACCTCAGCGGTAATCTCAAAGCTTGCCTGATACAAAGAATATCCTTTATATCGCAGCGGATGATTAACGCGTATATCATACTCTTTTATCGGCCCGCCGGTTTCCGGCAAACAGACCCGGCTGCGGTACTCCTTAGGCTGAAACGTCCCCGGGTAATAATCAATTGCAAAATCATTCAACACAACTTTACCCCCTGCATGCGGCAATATAATAGCCCCGCCAGGGAAAATCCGGTAATTCCTTTCATAGCGCAGTGTTTTACTTATAAAGGCGCCGAAAAAAATAACCAGGACGCTGCAATGCACGAAGAAAAGCGCCATTTTCAAAGAAACAAGGTATTTCAGAAACTTCATTATCTGTTCTTTACCTTATTTTTTTCTGTAAATTCTCTCGCTCATATCAACTCTCTCGAAAGAATCCTCACCGGCATCCATCATAATTTCCGTTTTCCCAGCGACAAAATACCCCCCGGGAACAAGCGCCTTAGCGAATTTTTTATAAACTTGCACCTGCAATTCCTGGCTGAAATAGATAAACACGTTGCGGCAAAAAAGCATATCGATACGCATCAACGGTTCATCGCTGATCATATTATGCCGCATAAACTTTACCGGCTCTTTCAATTCCGGCTTGACCGCATAAACATCCTCGGCAGTTTTTTCAAAATACTTCTCCCTCTGGAAAGCGGACAACTCCTTCAATGCCTTAAGGGAATAACATCCCTTCTGTGCCTTTTCCAGAGACCCGCTGTCGATGTCCGTAGCATAGATATTCACCTTTAAATCAAGCCGTGAACTTTCCAAAAACTCTTTAAATAATATTGCCAGCGAATAAGGCTCTTCTCCGGTGGCACAGCCGGCGCTCCACACCCGGATAATTCGGCTGTTCATCTTTGTTTTCCGCTGTGCCAACTCCGAAATAACTTTACTCTTTACCGCGAGAAAGGTTTCCGGATTGCGGAAAAATTCAGAGACATTGACCGTTATCCTATCCAAAAGGTTATCGTACTCCTGCGGGTTTTTTCGCAAAAAATTCAAATAATCCGCAAAGGCCTCCAGGTTCACATCCCGCATCCCGACCGTAACCCTGCGCCGCAGACACTTCGGCCGGTACTGACGAAAATCCATGCCGCGCAATTGCAACAGATTGTTTAATATCGTATTGAATGCCGCCAGCTCTGCCGGCGATAAATCATCAAACCTGATAAAAAGCTGAATGTTTTTTTCCGTCATACATTTCCTTTTAGATCCGTGGATTTTTCTTAACAACCTCTATGGCTTTAACCATTTCACGCAATATATCCGCCTGAAACTGGACTTCGGTTTCTTTTATTTTCGTCATAATCCATCCTTTATCCGTAACGACATATCGCGCCGACAGCCGGTTCAAAATAAACGCCATAACATCCAGCTTGGCCTTCTTGCTTTTTGCCCAGGGCTCATCTCTGGATGAAAGCTCTCTTTCCACAACCTCCTCTACCACAATTTCCATATAATTCTTAAGTTCCATAACATCCCTCCTTTTTTACAAACCGTTTTCCTTCAATCTCTTTAACCATGCCTTTCAATTGTAATTCCAGCAAATTTTTATACACACAGGCGCTATCAAGATTACTTGCCCTTATAAGACAATCAATATGCATCGGTTCTTCATTCAATATTTCCAATAATCGATCCGCAAACGTTCCGGTTCCATGTCCCAAAAGGTTATCCTGCCTGTCCTCACGCGACATCTTTTCGCCTTCAACCAGAAGTTCTTCAAGCACATCGTCAGCGTTTTCTACCAGCTTCGCTCCTTCCTTTATTAGTTTATTCGTACCTTGCGTATTAACCGCATTTGCCGTTCCCGGCATCGCGTAAACTTCCCGTCCCTGGCTGAGCGCCAAGCCGGCGGTTATCAATGAACCGCTTCGGCGCGCGGCTTCCACGACCACAATTGCCCGCGACAAACCGCTGATAATCCGGTTGCGGCGGGGGAAATTTATCGGCAGCGGATTCATGCAAAAGGGAAATTCGGAAATCACCGCTCCTTTGCGCACAATCTCCGCGTATAATTTCTTATTCTCCGGCGGATAGATATGCAACAATCCGCTGCCCAAAACAGCAATCGTACTGCCCTGCCCCGTCAAAGCGCCGCGGTGCGCGGCAGTATCAATCCCTCGCGCTAAGCCGGAGACAACGCATACCCCCCTTGACGACAAAGCGCGGGCAAGTCTCTCTGCCTGCTGCATTCCGGAAAAACTTGCCCTCCGGCACCCTACCAGTGCGACTGTTGTCTTACGAAAAAAATCGCAGTTTCCGGCGACATAAAGCACCGGCGGCGGATCGTAAATCTGTTTTAAGGCATAGGGATACGCCTCATCAACTATGGTTAAGATTTGTATGCCGTGTTCGCGTATGCGCTGCATCTCATCATTAAATTCGCGGCTTAAAATAATACTCTGCACCTGCTCCACAACCGCAGAATCGCTTCTCAGTACTTCCGCAACCTTTTGCCGCGGCGCTTTAAACACCGCTTCCGCACTTAAAAAACAATCCAAAAGCCGCTTGATCTTTAGCGGCCCGAGGCCGGCGGCCATATTTAAGGCTATAAAGCACTCCTGTTCATTCATTATGCCTGTCCAACATTATTAATCCAGTCTAAAATCTTTGCCGTAACTTCTTCCACGCTCAAATCCGAGGTATCTACGGTATAATCGGCCCGGCGGTAAAAAGGTGCCCTTAGCCGTAAAAGCTCTTGTATCCTTGCCTGCGGTCCGGAAACATTCAATAGCGGCCGATGGCTATACGCCTTTGTTCTTTCGATGATTATTTCCGGGCGCGCGCTCAGGCAAATGATCACCCCGTTCTCCTTCAAATTACGAATATTTTCCTCATCTAAAACAACACCGCCGCCGCAGGCAATTATCAATCCTTGGCGGGACGCCATCTCACGCACAACCTCTTTTTCTATTTTTCTAAAATACGGCTCGCCTTTTTCCTTGAAAATATTTATGATCTCCATCTGCTCTTTCTGCTCGATGAGAGCATCAAGGTCAACATATTCAGTATCCAGCCTTTGGGCAAGATTGCGGGCTATTGTCGTTTTACCCGTACCCATAAAGCCGACTAACGCGATATTTCTCATTCTTTTTCCTTTATTTTCCAATGCAAAAGCGGGAAAAAATCGCATCAAGCACGTTTTCGTTTATATTTGCTCCGATAACATCGTTTACCGCATGTACCGCCTGCCTCAACTCAAAGAGAAGGCATTCATCATAGTGATTTCCGCGAGCAGCTTCAACCGCGCTTAAAAGCGCCTGATAACAGTTTTCCAAGGCCTCCTTTTGCCTGGCCGTGGTAACGAACATCTCCGACCCGGCACTAATCTCTCCCCGAAAAAACATCCTGATTATCTGTTTTTCCAAACCGGGCAATCCTTTTTTCTCCAAGGCGGAAACACGGATAACCGGAGATTTCGGCAGTGTCTTTTTCACGCGCGTGATATCAAGCCGCTGCGCCAGATCTGTCTTGTTTATAACCACAACTACTTTTTTGTCTTTTATCCTTTCCGCAACCCGCATATCCGCCTCGCTCAACTTCCGCGAAGCATCCAATACGAACAAAACAAGGTCGGAGCGTTCCAGAAAAAGAAGGCTGCGCCGGATACTCTGCTGTGTAATCTCGCAGGAACTATCCTCAATCCCTGCCGTATCGGCAATCCTTACCGGTACGCCGTCAATATTTATTACTTCCTCGACAACATCCCGCGTTGTCCCGGAAATATGCGTAACGATAACCCGCTCATAGTCAAGCAGCGCGTTCATAATGCTTGATTTACCGACATTCGCCGCACCGGCCAATACGACACTTATGCCATTTTGCAGCATAATCCCTTTATCCGCGTTTGCAATAAGCCGGCACACGTTTTCTCTGACCGCTTCCAAACGCGCGATAAGCCGTATTTTATTTGCCTTCGGCTGCGGCTCTTCAGGGAAGTCGATCGCCGCTTCGAGCGGCGCAATAATCTCAATAAGTTTCACGCGAATCTCATTGATCCGCTGCGAAAGCCCGCCCCGTAATTGAGACAGTGCCGAATTAAAGGCAATATCCGTCTTCGCACTGATCACATTTAAAACACCTTCGGCCTGCACGAGGTCTATACGGCCGTTCAGAAAAGCCCTTTGCGTAAATTCACCCGGCTGCGCCAAACGCGCTCCGTTGCGCAAAACGACATCAAGCACTTTCCGCAAAGCTACAATCCCGCTGTGGCAATTTATCTCTAAAATGTCCTCTTTGGTATAAGTCCGCGGCGCGCGCATCACCGTGAGCAATACCTCATCAATGACTTTCCGTTCGCTACGATTATTCCCTGCGCGTGATATATCAACAATAAATCCGTAATGAACGCTGAACGAAGCAAACTTCGAAGGTTTTCCCGCGTTCCTGCTAAGAAAAATTTTATCCGCTATCTTCAGGGCTTTACTACCGCTGACGCGCACAATTCCGATTCCGCCCTCGCCCAAAGGCGTAGCCACCGCGGCAATCGTATCATTCATATCTTTCAACATAACTTATTTGCCTATTCAAAATCGGGAATCCTCATCTCTTTTAATACCGTATACGCCTCGCCGACAAGATAAAGGCTTCCCGCAACGATGACAAGATCATCCCGGCTGGAAATATTTTCCACCGCCATCTTTAACGCATCATATACCCTCTTTGTCTTTTTAATAACCCGTTGATACTCCGGCATTCTTTTCTCCAAGGCATCCACGTTTAAGGCGCGCGGCGAATTGGATTCTGTTAAGATAATAAGGTTCTGCTGCCGCGCTAAATGCCGGCAAATCCCTTCCACATCCTTATCGTTGGATACTCCCAGGACCAGGATTGATTTTCGCGGGATAAACAGCATGTTAATCGCCGCGCGCAATGCATGCGCGGAATCCGGATTTTGCGCGCCGTCAAGAACAAAAAACGGATTCCTATGGATAAGATGCATACGCCCCGGCCAATGCGTTTTTTCCAGGCCCTTTTTTACCGCATAAGACGAAATAACGATATCATGCAAACGCAAAACATGAATAATCCCCAAAGCCAAGGCCGCGTTTGTAAGCTGAAACTGCCCGATAAGCGGGATATGCAGATTTTGATACGAATCGAAAATACCGCGGAAATCAAAAATACTCCCGTCTAAATTATGCCCGATTACGTCAAAAATGAAATCCTTGCCGATCTCGTATAAACGCGCGTTTTTTTTCTTACAAACATCATTTATTTCTTTCCAGGCCTGCGGAACCTGGGAAACCGTAACCACCAACCCGTTTTTCTTAATAATCCCCGCCTTTTCCCGGGCAATCTTTTCTACCGTATTGCCCAACAATGCCGTATGGTCAAGGCTTATATTCGTCAAGCCGCAGACCAGAGGCCGCACCACATTTGTCGCATCAAGCCGTCCGCCCAAGCCTGTCTCCAATACGACAAAATCCATATTCTTGCGGGCGAAAAACAAGAAAGCAATAACCGTCACAACCTCAAAAAAGGTCAATCCGGGAATCTTTTCCGCCAGCGGCTTGATTTCCTCAACCAGCTGGACAAGTTCATGTTGCTCGATAAGACGGCCTTTTGCTTCTTCCATCTCATCCTGGTAGCTGATCTTGATTCTCTCCTTAAAATCAATCAGGTGCGGCGACGTATATAACCCGACTTTATAGCCGGCTTCTTTTAAAATAGAAAAAATATACGCGCATGTCGAACCTTTTCCTTTGGTGCCGGCAATATGAATAGATTTAAACTTATGCTGCGGATTGTCTAATTTTTCCAGAAGCGTTTCCACGCGTTCAAGCTGCAGGTTTTCATACGCATAGTTCGTATTGTTCTCGTAATTTTCCAGCGAATTCAAATATTGCAATGCTTCCTGGTATGTCATGAACCCTTCCGCCCTCCATTGAACTCATCTCATAAATACTTTTTGCTAATGTTTAAAATGCCTGATACCGGTTAAAACCATGGCAATCCCCGCATTATCCGCAGCATGGATAACTTCCGGGTCCTTAATCGAGCCTCCAGGCTGAATAATCGCGCTTATCCCTGCCCGCTTCGCCTCCTCAACGGCATCCGGCTTCGGAAAAAACGCGTCGCTTGCCAATACCGCGCCGCGGCAGCGTTCCTGCGCCTTGCGCACGGCAATAATCACACTCTCAACCCGGCTCATCTGCCCGGCGCCGATACCAACCGTCTTTGTTCCCTGCGCCAGGACAATCGCATTTGACTTTACATGCTTAACGATTGTCCAGGCAAACAACAAAGACTTTATCTGTTCCGGAGAAGGCTTCTGCTTTGTAACAACCGTCAACGACGCCTCACTGATAACCGCCGTATCTTTTTCCTCTACTAATAGCCCGCCGCTGACGCGTTTATAATCCAACTGCTTCGGTGCCGCTGCCCCGTTTTCTCCCAAACCGGCCATTTCCATAATACGCAGATTCTTTTTCTTCCGCAGCATATCCAGCGCCTGCGCTAAAAATTCCGGGGCGATAACGCATTCCACAAAGTCCGCATTTAAAATCGCCTGCGCGGTAGCGATATCCACCTTGCGGTTTAATCCGATAATGCTTCCGAACGCCGAAAGCGGGTCACATTCCAGCGCGTCTTTATACGCCGCGTCCAGGGTTTTTGCGACTGCCGCGCCGCAGGGATTATTATGTTTAATAATATTCGCCGCCGGCTCCCGGAAATCTTTCACGATATTCAATGCCGCGTCCAGGTCCAGTATATTATTAAAGGATAATTCTTTGCCGTGCAGCTGCCGTGCCGAAACAACCCCGGTCATTTCCCCTGCATGTTCACGGTAAAACGCCGCGGCTTGATGCGGGTTTTCTCCGTAACGCAGGGACTGCACCTTATCAAAATCCAGAGTAAGCCTGTCCGGCAGAATTGTTTTTTCTTCGCTTGGCGCAAACTTTGTTTTCAAATATGCGGCAATCGAACGGTCATATTCGCCGGTGCGCTCAAACACCTCCACACTCAAGCGCCGGCAGGTCTGCGGGGTCAGCGCACCATTATTGTCTCTCATTTCCTGCAAGACCTCATCATACCGCTGCGGGTTGCAGAGAACCGCAACGCTTTGCGCATTCTTTGCCGCGGAGCGAAGCATGGACGGGCCGCCGATATCTATGTTTTCAATTGCCTCTTCTATCGCCGCCTGCGGATCCGCTATGGTTTTTTCGAACGGATACAGGTTGACAACAACCATGTCTATCAATTCTATATCAAACTGTTTTACCTGCTCCATATGCCGCGTATTATCGCGCAGCGATAACAGCGCGCCGTGTACTTTCGGATGCAACGTCTTCACGCGGCCGTCAAGCATCTCCGGCATACCGGTAAAGTCGCTGATATTGCGCACCGGGATCCCCAGTTCACGGATACGTTTTGCCGTTCCGCCCGTGGAAATTATTTCCACGCCGAATTCATTAAGGCCTTTCACTAATTCTTCCAGTCCGTTCTTATCTGAAACACTGATTAACACGCGTTTGATTTTAAGCACAACATCCACTCCTTAGCATTAATATTTTTTAGAATCCCGTTAGAAAACTCACGCGTGGTATTAGACCCCGTGTTCGTAAAATTTGGCATAACCCGGTGGCAAGCCACAGGGTATTTTCTAACGGGATAAATCGTTCCCAAAAACCGCCGAGCATCCGAAATCCGGGAAATACACCGCATTGCTCTCAAGCTCCTGTATCCAGCATTGCGTAAAACCCGCTTCCTGAACATGCTCCACAACTTCGTCATATTCCGCAACACAAAGCTTCCGGTTTAATTCCGCAAACTCATGCGCCCGGTAACACGGCGCATACTGGCTCATGACGCTCAAGCCTATGGCTGTTCCCAATCTTTCCTTTAAAAAATCGATGATATTCATACTCTCCTGCGTATATCCCGGCAGGACAAGGTGCCGCACGAGCAGGCCCTTTTGCGCAAACCCGTTTTCATCAAGAAGCAAATCACCGGCTTGCTTATACATGGCCTCGATTGCCTCCTTCGCATAGGCAGCATAATCAGCTACTCCCGAATACCGCAATCCTGTCCGTTCATCGGCATATTTAAAATCCGGCAAATACACATCAACTATGCCGGAAAGCAATTCCAGCGTATCCGCGGTTTCATAACCGTTCGTATTATAAACAATAGGCACCCGCAGCCCCTTATCTCGCGCCGCATGCACCGCGGCAATAATACCCGGCACAAAATGCGTCGGCGACACGAGGTCGATATTATGCACACCCTGTTCCTGCAGCCGGACCATGATTAGGCCCAATTGCTCCGCACTTAGCGGGTAGCGAACCCCGGACTGACGGCTGATTTGATGATTCTGGCAATAAGCGCAGTGCAGGCTGCAGTGCGGAAAAAAAATCGTTCCCGCGCCGTGTTTGCCCGACAACGGAGGCTCTTCACCGAAATGCGCCTGAAAATGCGCCACTTCCGGTTCCTTGCCTGCCCCGCAAGCCCCCGCCTGTCCATGCAGCCGGCCGGCGCCGCAGCGCCGCGGGCACAGTGAACAATGCAGCGACAATAAATCCGCTCTTTCTTTTTTCTCCCGGAACGCGCTGTCCGAAAGACTCATATATCCCGGATCATATTTTATCATTACCGAAAAAATCTGTGTTTATCCATTTTTAACAAAGTTCTGTAATGTTTTTAACGCCAGCTCTTTTGCCTCTTGCTTATTACGCACTCTGTTTACGGCCTGGGCTTCTTCGAGTTTCCGGAGAATTACGCCGATCGCCGGACCGGGAGAAAGATTCAGAAAACTCATAAGTTCATGGCCGTCAAGCAGCCGTACTTTCCGGGGCTCTTCTTTTTTGTTCTTAAAAAACAAAACTACCAGGTTAAAGATCTCTTCTTCCAGAAACACAAAACTCTTTTTCCGGCTCAATGTTCCGCGCATCGCCCTACGGTCGGCAAGCGCCAGCAGTAAAACAAGCACGGCATCTTCCCGCAGGTCGCGGAAAAACCTGAACTTGGCCTTTTTGCTCGGCCGGCGGTTAACAATATATCCTGCCCGTAAATGATCGCGTACGGCATTTTTTAATACCGTGATTTCCCTTTTAGATAATTTAAGGCGCCGGGCGATACCGGCAGCAATCGCCGCGCCTTTTTTCTCATGCGTATAAAAATGCACTTTTGCGCCTTCTCCGACAAAGCGCGTTTCCGGCTTTCCGATATCATGAAAAAAGCAGGCTAATTTCAAAACCCAAAGCCGCGTGCGCCCGCAGGCAACCTCTTCATTCAAATATACCGTCACTTCCGCGGCAACCCGCAGCGGAATCTTTTTCGGCAATTGCCGCAGTAATTTTTCCAGCTGCGCCAGCGTTTCCAGAGAATGGCTCCAAACATCCAGATGATGAAAGCCTCCCTGGTCAAGGCCGCGCATAGGCGCTATTTCCGGAAACAGGAATTCCAGAACCCCGGCCTTATCCATAGCTGCCGCATACGCATAAGCGCACGGCACCGTAAGTATCTTCGCCAGTTCCTCGCTGACGCGTTCCGCGGAAATATTTCTTAAAAGAGATGCCTGTTTCTTTATCAAAAGCAGCGTCTCTTTATCAAAATCAAGCCCGTAGCGCGCGCATAGAGTAAATCCGCGCAAAATCCGCAAGGGATCGTCACTGAGATTTTTTTTGCGGGTCAAGCGGACGCATTTGCGCCGGATATCTCCGTCCGCATCAAAATAATCAAAAACCGGTGTATCCCCGCGGTGCGAGTTCAGAAGCGACCGTACGTCAAGGCAAAGCGTATTCACCGTAAAATCACGGCGCCGCAGGTCTTCCCGCAAAGTATCCGCACGAAAGTCGGAAAAATCAAGTTCATATGCGCATTTGTCCGTACGATAAAGCACGCGCGCCGTTCCTGCCGCCTCATCCAAAACAACATACGCCGCCCTTAAATCTTTCGCCAAATCCCGGCTGACTTTAAGCGCGTCTTTTTCTACGGCAAAATCCCAGTCGATTCTTTTACCGGCATTTCGCTTCAAGAGCAGTTCGCGCAATGCCCCGCCGACCAGATACGATTTCACGCCATGGCGCTGTGAAATCATATCTATCCTGCGCAGCACAGGATCATCCTTAAAACGTTTTAATTTGCGAAAAGAAATCATATCACCCGTTCAAGAATTGAAGTTTTTTAAACACTTCTTCTTCCACGAAAATAGGCGCATTAAGCCGCAGCGCCAAAGCAATACTATCGCTTGGGCGCGCATCGGCCTCTATTATTTTTTCCCCATCCTGAATTAAAATCAGGCGCGCATAAAAGGTATTATGCTCCAGCTTATTGATAATCACCTTTTCCAATCGTGCCCCCAGTTTTTCGATAAGGCTGCTCAGCAAATCATGCGTAAGCGGCCGCGGCGGCATGATATTGCTTACCTTCATCTTTATCGCCGCTGCCTCTGCCAAGCCTATGATAATCGGTATCTGGCGCTCCCCGTCCTTTTCTTTGAGAATGATAACCTGATCTTGTTTATTTTCATGCATGATAATTTTTGACAGGCCAACACTTACCATCGAGACTCCTTTCCTTTTTTATTAAATAAGGAATCAACCGCGGAAAAATACGTGGAACTGATCAAAGAACTTATTTCCATAAAAATACTCTTTTGTTCTTCCAGCGACAGGCTCTCCGGGTTGATTATATCTTTAGCACCGCTATTTACAAATTTAGCCATCAATTGCAGGGCTGTCTTTTTCGGCAAAAACAATAATGTTTCGGTCAGGTTCGATATCCCATCGACGACAAAATGCGCAGCAACCATACCGCCGTTATTAGAGCCTTCATTAAGTAATTGCTCTTTTAAAAAAGGCTGCAGCTGCGGCAAGGATATATCTATTTTTTCCTTCGTAATGTTTCCCCCGCCGTTGCGACATGGCTGATACCCACGTTTGCCAGTTCTCGTAACGCCGAACTTTTGATTTCATCAAACCGGCTCATTATTTCCATTTGCCTCTCCTTTTTTGTTTACTATTGAGGATATCATGTTTTGGTAGCGCTGATCTTGCCTTACCGTCGACAAATCCGGGTCGCTGTCCATAAATTTAAAATCATCATAGCCAAGGGAAACCGCTTTCTCAAGGGTTTTAAACGCCATGTCCACTTTACCCAGCAAAGAATAACTGCAGGCAAGGTTGTAGTGCACGAGAGGATCGTCCGGCTTAAAGCGCACCAACCGTTCGTCCATCTCCAACCCCTTAGCGTAAAGCCCGGCTTTGGTGTAAGCTTCGGCAAGCGGAATCAAAACATCCACATAACCCGGCTTGCCCTTCAAAAGTTTCTCAAAAAATTCAATCTCAAAATAGACCGCCGCGCTGTTTTTTTTCATGTTTTTTACCTCATCCCGATCAAAAAATATTCTCCTGCAGCTATCAATATCAGGCCGAATATCTTTTTTATGCGCAGCATCCATTGCCCTGAACGCGGCATTTTTTTGAGCAAACCGACAAACGTACCCAATATCAGCAAGGGAAAGCCCATGCCTAAGGCATAAGTAAACAAAAGGGTTATCCCCAGAAACACATTCTGTTTTGCCGCAACATAGGCAAGGATCCCACCTAATACCGGGGTAGTACATGGCCCGACAACTAACCCGGAAACCGCTCCGGCCATGAAAGCTCCGGTAAATTTCTTTGTATTAAATGAAGCCGCCTGCCGCGAAAACGCCAACTGCGGCAGATGAAAAACTTCCAACATAAAAAGCCCCATGACGATAAATACGTTGCCGACAATAAAATTCACCCAAAAACTACTTTGAAACACTCCGAACAAACTGCCGCTTAAGGCAGCCGCCGCGCCGATCACGGAATATGCGCAGGCCAACCCCAGCACATAGGCCGCAGAACGCTGGAATCCTTCCTTCTTTGACTTCAATTCCGAACTGCCGATATACCCGATAATAATCGGCATTACCGGATAAACGCAGGGCGTAAAACAAATAAACATTCCGAAACCAAACGCTAAAAGATACGTAAGCGCCGAAATATTTTCCAAAGAAAAATGTCCGAACATACACACCTCTTTTTCCCACATATCCTATCTGCGGATACGGCCGGTAACTTTAAAAAACAGCGTCAAAACAACCCCGGCAATAAATCCGCCGATATGTGCCCACCAGGCTATACAGGTTCCTTGTTCCGAACACGGCAACATCGCAAAGCCGTTAAAGAGTAGAAGCGTTATTCATATTTATAATAATAAGCAAAACCGTTATGAACGGAATGCCTTTTGATGATACTTGATCTCGCAGCGGTATCAATCCGAAACTCCTTATTAATCATTGGCTTGGAATTCTATTGTACCAAATTAGGCCTTTTTCTGCAACAAAATTCCCCTGGGAAAATCTTCCCTAAACAGCTACGTCTTTATTAATATGAGCCATTTTTAGTTAACAATGGCAATTTGCAATTTACATATTCCAAATCAAGAATTAAACACAAACACACATCTCAATGTTCAACATTCAAACTATATTTACTGCCGATCGTATCAATAATCGCCTCGGCTATATTTTCCGCCATAACCCGGTAGCCCAGCCGCGTGCAATGCGAATCGTCTATGGAAACAAAATACGCCTCCAGAGGAGCGACTTCAAGTAAACGCGTATGCTCAACCAGCGGGATAGAGTCACGCAGCGCAACTTGTATTGTTACTTCCGAAGTATTGTGAGGATATCCGGAAAAAATCAAGTTAATTCCTTTGTCTTTACACAGGGTTATCATTTCCGTCAGGTTTTCATTCAATAAATCCTCGGCTACGGCCTTGTCCGATAGGATATCAAATAATATTATCCCTTTGAGCATGTTTAAAAAGTCATAGCGAGATTCCTGCATCATAAGCACATAATCTCTGCCCCTCGCCCGCTGCGAAACACGCAAAGCCTCCAGCATCTTTTGCGCCTTCTGATTTTCCGGATCTATATTAAAAGCCTTGCTATATAAGAGTCCCGCTGCGGCAATCCGCTCATTTACACATAGTCTTCCGGCCATATTTACATACGCGCTCGACAATTGCCGTGCGATACGTTTATTGCCGGGGAATTTCTTTAAAAGAGCCGTATAAAAAGCAATCGGCTCTTCGATCACATTCAATCTTCTAAAAACATCATCCAATTCTTCATACACCGGCGAATCATCGACATTGTTCTTCAGCATACCGCCGAAGGTTTCCACGGCCCTATCGTATTCTCTGTTCAGCTTATAACAGCGCCCCAGCTCCATAAGCACGAGCCTGTCCTGCGGCTTGAGAAAAAGCGCCTTTTGATAAAAGACCTTTGCCTGTTCATAACATCCGGCATCTCTGTAAACATTCGCATATGCTATTAATTTCTGCGCATCGGCCAACTTATCAACATTTTTTCGCAGCATTGAAAAAGACTCATGTTTAACCAGTTTCAACCTCGATTGCCGCATATTTTGGAAAAAGACGGTTACCAGCCGGTAAACCCTCAATTTCGACAATAAAGAATCAACCGCCAGTGTTCCCCAATTCCAATGCCATTTCATGTCGCGAAAATTCCATTTGTCGTTAGAGCCGCAGAGAACGACTACCGCGTCCGGCTTACAGCTTGTAACCACTGTCCTTAGGCGGTTGGCAACCTGCGTAGAGTTATAGCCGGGCACGCCGAGATTATATACCTTAAAATTTAGCCCTTTCGACCTCTGGTTTAAGATTTCCTCCATCTGCGCGGGATAGCTGTGATTGAATCCCGCGCCGATCCCGTAGGTAAAAGAATCTCCCAGGCAAAAAATTATCCGCGTATTCGCAGCACGAATTTTGGGAAAATCATACCGGGGCAGTAAAAACTGCGTGCAGAACAGATTGGAAACACGCAGAAGAATTTCCCCCCCCAGCAGACAAACCCCAATGCCGAAAACAATTAAATAAATCTTATGTTTTACGCTTAATCTCAACATATATACTTACCTTGTCATATCACGCTAAACGGCCTTTTGATTAACTACAAACCCTTCTGAATAAAGTCAATCGTCTCAAGAACAGCCTCCGCTATATTTTCCGCCATGACGCGATAGCCCAGCCGCGTGCAATGCGGATCGTCCTCAGAAATAAAATACACCTCCAGAGGAGCGGCAGCCAACAGCCGCGCAAAACATCTTTCATGCTCGACTAAAGGAATGTTATCCTGTAATGCCAGCTCTTTTATTTTTTCCGGTATTTCTCGCGGATACCCGGAAAAAATCAAGGGGATTTCTTTTTCCCTGCATAAGGCGGCCATCGCGGAAAGGTTTTCAATAAGCAAATCATCCGTTATCTTCTTAATCGGCATGATTTTAATAATGAGATACCCTTCCACAAACTTTAAGATATCAAAAGGCGACAGGCTTAAAATCGAGTTTTTATTTGTGCCGCGCAGTTCGCGGAAAATCCGCATGGTTTCCAGCAATTTCTGCGCTTTTTTGTTTTCCGGGTCAAGTATGACCGCATCGCTGTATAAGCAATACGCTTCATCTACCTGCCCGTTTTTATACAATGTCCCTCCCAAGTGAACGTATGTCTTTGATAAACGCCGTCTAATCTGTTTATTGCCGGGAAATTTCTTTAAAAGAGCCGTATAAAAAGCAATCGGCTCTTCGATCACGTTCAATCTTCTAAAAACATCATCCAATTCTTCATACACCGGCGAATCATCGACATTGTTCTTCAGCATACCGCCGAAGGTTTCCACGGCCCTATTGTATTCTCTGTTCAACTTATAACAACGCCCCAACTCCATCAGCGCCACCCGGCTGCTCGGCTTTAAAAAAAGCGACTTTTCATAAAAAACCTTTGCCTGTTCATAATACCCCGCGTCTCTGTAAATATTCGCATAGGCTACCAGTTTTTGTTCGTCATTTCCTTTCACCAGAATTTTTCGTACTGCCGGCAAAGAATCATGCTTAACCGGGTTAACCCCGGATTGCCGCATGTTTTGGAAAAAGACAGTTGCCATCCGGTAAACCCGCAATTTAGACAATAAAGAATCAACCGCCAGTGTTCCCCAGTTCCAATGCCATTTCATGTCGCGAAAATTCCAATTGTCGTTACAGCCGCAGAGAACGACTACCGCGTCCGGCTTACAGCTTGTAACCACTGTCCTTAGACGGTTGGCAACCTGCGTAGAGTTATAGCCGGGCACGCCGAGATTATATACCTTAAAATTTAGCCCTTTCGACCTCTGGTTTAAGATTTCCTCCAGCTGCGCGGGATAGCTGTGATTGAATCCCGCGCCGATGCCGTAGGTAAAGGAATCTCCCAGGCAAAAAATTATCCGCGTATTCGCAGTATGAATTTTGGGGAAATCATACTGCGGCAGAAAAAAGCGGTGGGCAATAAAGCTGGAAACCTGAAGCCCCGCCTCGAGCGTAAATAAAACAAGGCAGCATCCTAAAAAAAACAGGCTGATTTTTTTAAAACGCTTAATAATAAAAACCGCTTTCTGTTTTAAACTCTCAGAATCCGCCATAAGACTCTCCCTGTATGTCCGCTATCTTAAGATATTATACATATTGTACCAAATTTTCTGAAAAAAATAATTGCATAAATTTTTATTTACACTTATAATAACAAAAAGATCAAATAAGGAGGGGTTTTGATGAAAACAATTATCGATAAAGATGCTTGTGTAGGATGCGGCCTGTGTGCCAATATGTGCGCAGACGTTTTCCAGATGGAAGACGACAAGGCTATCGTAGCCGTCGATCCGATTCCCGGCAATCTTGAAGATTCCGCGAAAGAAGCGGCATCAAGCTGTCCGGTGGAAGCAATAAAAATTGAGGGCTGATAACGCCCTCAATTTTTAATCTTTTCTACTATTATCAGGTCTTTTCCTGCATATACTAATATTTTTTATTCATGAGGTATTCCAAATCATCCCAGGGTTTAGAACTGTCCAAAATGGCAACGATAAACCTGCGCTTTCCTTTGCTGAACATACCTAAAAAACAATGTCCGGCTTTTTTCGTAAATCCTGTTTTCCCGATCAAGTCATTTGTAGAGCGCCAAAGAAATTTATTATGGTTGCGCAATGAAATACTTTTGCCGTCGCTGCCGCAAATCTCGGCATTTTTTGTGCGCATTATCCCCACCAGCTGCGGATAGGCAAGGCATTTGCGCATGAACAGCGCCAGGTCATACACGGTTGAATACTGCCGTTTACCGCCCTCCGGAAGCCCTGTCGCATTTAAAAAAAAGCTGTTACGCGCTCCCATGGCCTTTGCCTTTTCATTCATCAACAGGGAAAACTGAAACTCCGTCCCGGAAACCGCTTCCGTCAAGGCCACCCCGGCATCATTTGCCGAACTCATGAGAAAGCCTTGCAACAAATCTTTCACTTTATATTGCGCACCTTCTCTCAAATACGCCTTGCTCGGCGCAATGCCGGCCGCCCGCTTGCTGATAACCACTTGTTTATCCGTAGAAAGCTCTTCCATGATAATCGTTGCCGTGAGGACCTTTACCGTGCTTGCCGAAGGCAGGCGAAGATTAGCGTTCCGCTTAAAAAGAACCGTTCCGCTATCGGCATCCATAATCAACGCCGCCTGCGCCGTCAGCTTCTGCTTAGACGCGGTTTTGGCCGAAGCATAAGTTGTAAATAACTGCATGCATAAGACCGTAAAAATTAATGTGATAAAAATACTGGTACGATAACGCATATTTCCCGATCTTTTCTGGTTCTAACAACCGATAAACGTAAGAATAATCTCCCGTTGCTGCGAACTTGCATCAAATTCCGCCAAAACAATTGAAAAACCGGATTTGGCATCACGCGCCTCAATCTAAAGCAAGCCCTGCAGCAACAACCAATTCCGGCAAAACAAGCTCCAATTCCTGCGGAGAGATATTGCCGTTAAAATTAAAAACATTGCTGAAATTAAACCTTTTAACCTTTAGCCCCAGGCTGTGTTCGAGAAATTTTTCCGCATCGTATAAACGCAAAGAACCTCCGCTGAGATATACCACGCTTATTTCTTTTCCTATCTCTTTTTTTATATATTCGAAAGAGATATTAAGCTCATTGCACAAATTTTCAAGAACAATCTTTATCAGCCTTATAATGTCTTTATCTTCCTCTCCAATATTATACTTTGTTGCTTCTGCCGTAGAATAAGCCAAGTGCAGTCTTTCTGCTAATATTTGAGTTATATCGCGGCCTCCCCATAAAATATCGCGCGCGAATTGAGGCATCCCCTTTTTTATCACCACAATATTTGTAAAATAAGACCCCATATTCATAAGCGCGTAAACTTTTTTTTCTTCACTTCGGTGCATAAAATTAAAGGCATTCATTAAAGCTAAAACATCGATATCAACAAGCTGCGGTTCAAGGCCTGCATTTTTAACTATACTTATACGTTCTGCCAGAAAATCTTTTTTAACCGCAACAAGTAAAACTACCAGTTGTCTTCCTACACTTGGAACAACTACGGTTTCCAATATATGACAATCCCAAATTACCTCTTCGGATTTAAAAGGTATATATTTATCCAATTCCAATTGCAGCGCGCCCTTCAGTTCAGAGCGGCGCATAACCGGCATCCGGATAAATCTATACGAAAGATGCGGCCCACTGACGGCAATATTTACCCGTGAGGAAGTTATGCCGGCTTTCCCTAAAGTTTTTCGAATTATTTCGGAAATCTGGGAATTCGTTGCATTTTCCGGAATAGGACTTATGCCAAAAGAAAAACTTCTTTTCTTACCGAAGCCGGCCGTTCCCAGGCTAACAGCCTTTATGCTGAAATTGCCGATATCCAGGCCAATTGCTGAATCTTTATTATTCAACTTGCTCATCTCTTTCTTTCCGAAAAAATATTGGAAGCGTCTAAAAACTTCTCGTAATATTGCCTTGATTTTTCTTTATCCTTTAACCCGCTATCGTAAATTAAAGCTAAATTATAGTATATCTGGCCATCATTCGGATCGCGGGATAATTGCAATGCCCGGTGATATGCCTTTACGGCATCTTCATATCTGCCTATTTTGGCATAAAGATAACCTAAGTTATAATACGAATTTTTATCCAGGATGTCATATTTTAAAATCATCTCAAACTGAGATATTGCCGACAAATAATCTCCCTCTTGCGCATATTGATAGCCCAGTTGATAATGCGTCCTTTTTTTCTTATTTTTCAATTGTTCTTCATTTCCCAATTCAGCCCTTACCGCTGAATTCTTCGCGACGGAAGAATTTCTATTTCTTCTATTTTTAGGCACATGGGATTTAATAAACTCTTCTTCATAAGCAGTGCCGTCTTCATTAACACAGTTCAGCAGTGCCCAAAGCATCGCTTCTTCTTTATCCAGCCTATACTGTATTTCCTTTTCATCTGATTTATTTTCCTCAATTAACTCGGCCCCCGGGCATAAATCACTTATTATTAAAAGAACAGCCAGATAAATAAAAAAGGCGCTTAAGAAAAGTTTAATTTTAATAGTGAAACGAAACAAATTATACCTCCCTGCCATAGAACCCTTTCCATTGCTATGGTGCTATGGCAGATAACTCATGTATCACATATCCTGCCTTTTCACTCTAACGGACGCAACGGAAAAGGCTCCGCATCTTTCGTATTAGAATCCAGGATATTTTTTCTTTCATCCCTGACAGAATCAAACTTTCCCAAATTTAGTTGCTCTCGGGGAGTTAATTGCGGCTGATTAACTACAAATGGCGTCACAAAAAGAAGCAATTCAGTATCGGTAGATGAAGTCACCTTTCTTCTAAACATCTTGCCGATTACAGGCAGATCGCCCAATAATGGTATTTTATCTATCGTGTCCGTTTTATTCTTTTTCCGCAAGCCGCCGATTACAATCGTTTCTCCGCTTTTCACCAAAAGGTTGGTTTCCGCTTTCCGGGAATCAACGATCGGCTGGCCCCCGATTGTTCCGGTTCGAAAACTCTGTTCGGTTTTAATCGTTAAAGAAACAAATCCTTCAGCGCTAATCGTAGGCGTAACATCAAGCTTTATCCCCACATTCCTAAATGAAACGGTAGACGTTATCGATCCTGTATCGGAAGATATCGTGGATTGGATATACGGAACCTCTTCGCTCAGCTCTATTTTTGCCGTCAATCCGTCTAAAGTCATTACCTTGGGGTTCGCCAACACCTCCGCTTTCTGATTTTGCCGCCAAAAGTCAATAAGCGCGTTTAACTCCGTATTTTTATAAATAGTTTTCCCGTACTTTAAAATCCCTTCTACCCTGCCCGCGCTTAAATTCTGCCGTACATACCTATCATTATAATCATTATCATCATGTATCGTATCCTTATCTCCCAGCATCCAATTTACTCCCAGTTGTTCATCCTCGCTAAGTTTCACATCCAGCATCAAAGCTTCAATTAAAACCTGCGGCGTACGTTTATCAAGCTCTCCCATAACCTTTTCCATTTTTTGGATGTTTGCCGGGCTATCGGTTATAATTAAACTGTTTGTTTTTATATCGACATTAATCCTTCCCCGCGCTGATTTTATCGACTCAAGAGAACTCCGCATGCTTTCTGCCTTGGCAAAATTCAAAAATATTACCCTTGATATTAACGGAACATTTATTTCTTCCTGCTGCAACTCGCTATACGTTAGAATCCTTAAAAAATTTCCCTCACGGATAGAAACTAAACCATATGTTTTTAAAATCATCTGCAACGCGCTTTCCCAATCCGCATTAGTAACGCTTAAAGTAACTTTATTTTTAACTGCTTCACTGATAATGATATTCAAACCGCTGATACGGGAAAACATCCTTGCCACATCTTTCATATCCACATCTTTCATATCCAAATCGATTAAATTGTCTTCCTTTATACTAATTCCCGGCATATCTTCCGATTGAGCAAAAACAGGTTTATTATAAATAGTCAAAGCGATCATTGTCACCGTAAAAACAAATAACCCCATCCAAAATCTTTTCAATCTCTCGCCTCCTTGCTTATCTTATCCAATAATTCAAACGCCCTTCTTTCTGATTTTAAAAATTAAGGGTTTTTACTCTCTTTCCCCTTTAACAGGAGTTCACAAGTAACCTCTCCATATTCTAAAATCACTCTGTCCTTTTTAATTTCCACAACCCTAAAATCTTTCCAGCTGTCTCCTTTTTGAACAATTTCATTATTTATAATCGCTACTGATTTATTCTCTTTCCAAATAATTCCGTTTAACTCTATAGCATAAGGTAATTTTGATATGTCAAAAAACTCCTTAGTCTCCTGCCGGTTATCACTTAATGAAACAAAAGGGTCTCTTTGGACCTCTGCGCGCAATAAACCGGCATTTGTTATTATTATAAGCCATATAAATAACCGCAGCAAGAAAAAACACACTGAGCCCCGCCGGCGCTTACCACTTGAGATTTCTTTAGTTGCGGATTTTTCCATATCGAAATTATACATCTCCTTTATTGCTTATCAATTGAGCGGTTCCTGGTTGCGCTAAAAACATTTAAAATCATTTCCGCATCATGCACCATTGGATTTTTTAAATTTTTTTTAATTCGGAACGCTTCTATTTTCAGCAGCTTTCTCGACTCTTCCACTCTTTCTAAAAATCTTAACAACTTCGAATAATCGGCACGCATCTGAAAAACAACCGTTAACTGTTTTAAAAAAAACGGGGCATTTTCCGGAAGATCCGCTACAACATTAGAGGACAAAGGAGCAATGGAAACAAATTCAATCTGCAAATCTCTGCATATAGACGTAATTTCTTTTACTACCAGCGTCACGTCCTCTTTAAAAAAAAGCATGTCCGTAGAGGTCTCATGATATCTATTTACCTCCATAAGCTCCTGTTTTAAACGCTCATTCTCCTGAATAGTTTCCTGCCGCCGGGCAAGTTCTGCTTGCCGTTCTTTTACCATATTTCTCTGTAAATTAAGCATCTTAATCCGGGGGGATATCCCGGTAAAAAAGAAAATCATTGCCCCGGCAATTATAACTAAATTAATCCCTATGTATAAATATAATTTTTCTCTGTCTTCGACGTAAAAATCCATCTCTCTACCCTATTTTTCCAAATCAATCCTGATCTTAAAATTTATTACCTGTTGCCCGGCTTTGTCATCTTTTCTTAAATTAAGCATACTCAGATCTTCAAAATTTTTCTCGAAGAAGCTGTCTTTTTTAATGTTTTCAATAAATTTATTTATTTTTGAAAGCATTTCATCATCCGTGCCTAAAAACCCGACATTGGCAACAAGCTGCAAAAACCTCTTTGACACGGCTTTATCTTGGCCCCGGATATCTTCCTTTTCCAGGGCTAATTCCATAAACCAAATTTCCGGAGGAGTAAGCAGCGCAAGTCGTTTAAACTTTTCCGACCAAACGATGTCCCTGCTTAAAAACTGGTGCAGGAAAACAACTGTTTTTTCCGCTTTTTCTTTTTGTTCAATTAACTCCGTGCGTTCTTTAACCAATACTTCAGCCGCTTTCCAGGAAACTTCAATTTCCGATAATTTTTCTCTCGTTTCATCGATCTTTAACTTAAGAACCAGCCACCATGCCCCCAAAAAAACAGTAATCGCAACAGCCGCGAAAATAAGCCTTGCTATTTCAGGCGATATCATCAGCAGCGGCCCGGATTTTCTTACATGCTGCTCTTCGGGTAAAAGATTAACTAAGTGCATATTTTTGTTCTCACTTAAAAACTGAAAAACATAAAAACTGAAAAACTAAAAAACATAGTTTACTCAATAGTAATGCCGCTTAATTCAACATCCGCATTTGTACCTATATTTACGGTTCCGGCAATAATTGTCGGATATTCCGCGATCAAACGAATTTGAAAAAGAGAATCATATCCTCCCTTGATTTTGTAGCGTTTATACGCGGCCGGAGAGATAACGATATTCTCCGCCAGTTTTACCATGGTAACAGCTATATCGTCATTATCCTGGGCATCATCTACCGCGTTTTGTAAAGACGTGTACAAAATCCCTTGCGTAAGATTTTTAATCGGGTACCAAAGGGCTATTTGCTCCAAAATCTTCTGTGTGCCGTCAGAAGCTGTTCCCGTAGAACGCAAAAACATGCGTTTATCATAAAAATCCCAGGGGGGAGAGCCCCCGGAAGGGTCTTTCTGTAAATAATCAATCTCTACCGTATAAAACCCATCCCCTAAAGGCTGATTATTATATAAAGAAACAAAGTTATCGGGATTATTTACGTCCGCAACCGTAACGGCATTATTATTGATTTCCCCGTCAAGCCAGGAATCATCATCCAGATACAAATCCAGCATAGCCCTTTCTAATCCGGCTTTGGCAAAAAATACCGCGGACTGCGCTTTTTTTTCCTTTTGTAAATTTTTCTGGTCATAAACAACAAGAAAAGTCTGACTGGAAAGATAAACCATAACGACAAAAATTACGAGAATTACGCCGATTAAAATCATGCCCTTATTTGAATTTTTAGTTTTCATCTGACTTCTGACTTCTGACTTCTGACTTCTGACTTCTGACTTCTGACTTCTGACTTCTGACTTCTGACTTCTGACTTCTGACTTTAGACTTCTGACTTCTGACTTCTGACTTCTGACTTTAGACTTCTGACTATTGACTGTTAATTTTCCAAATACACCAAGGCACTATTAGATAAAGTTATATTATGTTTATCCGGGCTTTGCCTTTGTGCCGTACTTGTAATTCTTATACTGCCGGACGGAACAGATGCATCCAACGCGGAATCCGCGAACTGTAAATCAATAATCCTATATGCCTTCTGCTGCCCGGTCCCCGCGGCCGGGGTAAGCCCCGCGGCCAGGATATCGCGCAGTAGAAATGCAGCCGTCGCGTCTAACCGATAACGCGCATAATAATTATTTGTGCCATCCGCTCCCCAGATTATGTTATAATTATTATCCAGTCCAATTGGCAGCTGAAAGTAAATAATGTCCGTATTATTTACTCCCGCCCCATCCTGAATAGTAACTCTCGTTGCCAAATTCGACTTCTTTAATTCTTCCGATATCGAAGACAGGGCTCTTTGATTCTGACGATACAAGTCCACCTGAATCTGTATAAGCCCGTTATAAACATCATTTGTCCTTAACGCCGCGTAAACAATGCCCATGATAACAGAAAACATACTGATGACCATCATCATTTCTATTAAGGTAAAAGCGCGTCTTGAGTTACTTGAGTTTTTGTTAGTCACAAGTTCACAGTCATAAGTCATAAGTAATTATCCTAACGATTTGTAAAATTTCCATAGTCTCCACATATACCTGATATGCTAAATCATCTGCCTTTTGCCAAACGATTAATTTTTTATATCCCGCCATTTTCCCCTCTTCCTTCTGACTTCTTCCTTCTGACTTCTGACTTCTGACTTCTGACTTCTGACTTCTGACTTCTGACTTCTGACTTGTGCCCAATAAACTCTATAAACTAACTACCTCCCAAATATATCCTTGTTAACTTCTCCTTATCCGTAATAAATTCCCGGAAATTAACCGGTGAATCCAGTTCAGCGTTTACATTCACATCTTCTCCGGCATCAAGAATACCATTAAGATTTGTATCCTCGCCGATAATCCGGCCGCTCTTGTCCTGCCAGCAAACGGTAATTACCACCTCCAGCAGCCGGTCATAGCCAACTGAATACCAGACGTCGTTTTTATAATCATCATCATACCCCCCTATCACCCACATCTTGTTATCATAGTTCAAAGAACTATGGCCATATCGAGGGGACCAATTTGCAGCAGATTTTGCTTGCACCCAGTTTGCGCCGTCGGTGGAATACCAGATATCGTTTTTTTTCACTCCAACATACCCGCCAATCACCCACATCTTGTTATCATAAACTAAAGATGTATGTAAGCTTCTGCCTACCCAGGCAGCTGAAGCTGTGGCCTGGGCCCAGTTCACTCCATCAACAGAATACCACACGTCATTTAGACGGCTACCAGCTTGCCCACCAATTACCCACATCTTATTATCATAAACTAAAGATGTATGCGCATTTCTTGGCTGCCAGACAGCTGAAGCTGTGGCTTGGACCCAGTTGATTCCATCAGTAGAATACCAGACATCGTTTTTAGCAGCATAACCGCCCATGACCCACATCTTGTTGTCATAGACTAAGGAGGTATGGCTATTTCGAGCCGACCAGGCAGCAGCAGAAGTGGCTTCAGTCCAGTTTATACCATCTACAGAATACCAGACATCGTTCAGATAAATAGCCGGTGGCTTCATGCCACCCATTATCCATATCTTGTTGTCATAGACTAAACAAGTATGATAAGCTCGTCCTTCCCAGCCGGCTGAGGCAGTTGCCAGTGTCCAGTTTATTCCATTAGTGGAATACCAGACATCATTAAAGCAAGTAGTGCCATCTTCACCGCCTATTAACCACATTTTGTTGTCATAAACTAAAGATGTATGCCCATCTCTTATTGCCCATCCGGCCGCAGCCGTTGCCTGGTTTTCTCCCCCTCCATAAAGCGCAGGCCGGTCACTTATTGCTATGCTTCCCTTTCCCGCCAATCCGGCAATGTCAAAGGTATTACCCGGCGTCCCACCGGCCCCATAATCCGCCCTAATACTGCTAAAATTATGACTGCGTATCTCTTCCAATTTCATCCGCACCGCGGAACCGGCAAGGTAATCATCGCGGCTCTGCTCTGCCAAATTAAGCGTCCGGTTAAAAGTAACTAAAAAAGTAGATAAAACCGCAACTAATATCGCGCTGGATACCATCAGTTCGATAAGAGTAAAAGCGCTTTTGTTAGTCACAAGTTCACAGTCATAAGTCATAAGTAATTATCCTAACGATTTGTAAAACTTTAGATTCCACATATACCTTATATGCTAAATCATCTGCCTTTTGCCAAATAATTATTTTTTTATACCCGCGCCATTTTCCCCCATCTTCTTTTCTTCAGACTTCTGTCTTCTGTCTTCTGTCTTCTGTCTTCTGTCTTCTGTCTTCTGTCTTCTGTCTTCTGTCTTCTGTCTTCTGTCTTCTGTCTTCTGTCTTCTGTCTTCTGTCTT
>JAHIOQ010000124.1 GCA_018895275.1 Candidatus Omnitrophota bacterium | reverse complement strand
CGGCTTCCATCGCACTGCCGGTTTCCAGAAAATCGCCTCAAATATTGCCCGCACCGCCGAGGGCGTAATTACATCATAACTTACCCGTTCCACCTTCATCTCCGGGCGGGTAAAACAAGCGTAATCACCCCAGGCTTCGAGACAGAAGGTTTTGTTGAAGTAGTTGGTCATTATTCACGCTCCTTCTTTCCAATATCCGTATTTATCTTTTTCAATTTCCCAGCTTTTTAAATCTTCACAAGATGAACCCGGACACCATGAAAGTTTTCCTTCCCATGGGATACTTTTAAACCGCTCTTCCTGCCCAGATAATCTTTCAACCTTTTTCCATTCCCATCCCCCCAAAAGCTCCTGCTGTCCACGCATATTCGTATTGTTTTTCACCAGCGCGTGGCCAAAAACGTATTCGCTTTTAATAACAGGATTTTCTCCGACTGAAACAGCATCTTTTCCAAAGACTTCTTCGCAATCCTTAAATTTTTCAAGCCTGACTTTACCTAGACCATAACGGGTATCCCCACCTAAAAAATGTAAATCGCTGAACTCTAACTGTTTTCTAAAACCATTATTTCGCAATAAAACATGTCCTGCTAAATAGACAGGGGATTGGTTCCTGTCAGGAAAACGCCAGAAAGGATTTATGCATTCTGTTTCATGCAGACTGCCGTCAACAACCGAATCTGTATCAGGTGTAATTGCCGTACCGGCAATAGTACTCAATAATGAGTTTCTGAACATTCGATCAGAAAGTGAATCCCCTGAGCCACAACTCCACCTAAATCCCTTTTCTTTTTCATATCGCGGTAGCCAAATCTTATATTCATCACCAATTTTCTCCGCTGGATACAAATATGTAAATCGGCAATTAAGTGCCAACTCATGCCCGAGTTTTCCGTAATCAGGAAAATCATTATCTTTAAGGCGCGCAAATTCCGCGGCCAGCGCTCCGTGAATAACACGCGACGGCACATACAGACGGCAACGATTTAATGACCCTGCCGGCGGCATACCGATAAAAAGCGGTGACTCAAGCCGCCATACCCATTGATATACAGTCCAATTGCTCATGGTGTCACCTCACATTTTGCGTGATAGCGCGCGTACACTAATGTCTGCCGAAGCAGATCACGGGCAAGCAATAGGTTATCAAGATTTTCAGACATTTTCTGAAGAGCATCAAAAATTATGGCGTCCTTAGGAATTAATGCTCCACTTTTTGGCGTTTTTTGTAGAAATGCTTGAAGTTTAGTACTTACTTGTTCTGCTAACGCTTTTTTATTTTTCCCGTTTATTGTAGATAAAAATAAAAACAACGCATACACACCTTGCTCTTCTAACACTGCGAGAGCGTTTGTAATAAGATTTTCTAAATCGCTGGAAGGGTTTTCAGCAATAGCTCGTCCTTCACGAGCACAAATCAAATCAAGATTTTCATATTTTAGCGTGCTCATTTTTGCACCTCCGGAGAATTCAACACGCGAAGCCTTCCCATACCTCGCGTTCCCATGCCACCAATACCCAAATGTTCAAAATAAGAATTAGCATCCGTAACAATAGATTTAATATCATCTGGGGATTTCACAGCTTCAACATCCTTCCCGTTTATTTTAAAATGTTTAGGATTACGGCAAGTTACATCCCAGACAAGCACTGTACCTCTTGGCAATGCTTCGTATGAAAACAAAGCTCTATCTTTTGCCGCTCCCGTTGCCGGGTCAATAGCAACCGATGTTCGTACTTCAAGATTGCTGTTCACAATGTGAGTAAATAGTTTATCTGAAACAATACCCAAATTCTTAATAACCAATTCCGTTAGATTGCTATCTTTAATTTTTTGGATAACATAGTTAAACTTATCCCAAGCTTTTACCGGCAAAAGAAGCCAGCCAAGATTGATCGGCTGACCGTCTGCCTGATGGTATAACGCATCTGGTTCCGGCACATCGCCAATCCCGTTGTCTAATTGTCGCAATGCCATCGGACACGTTATCCATTGCGGCCCCATCTGAGAAGCAACAGGAAAAAGCAACACATGCATATCGCTAAATCCTGCCAATCCTGCAAAACCGCCTTCATTATCCTTAGACTTGGCGAATCCAAATACCGTACACACCAGACAGTCATTTTGTCCGCAATGGCCTGACTCACCGCCTTGCCCAGCACAATCCGGATAATACGGTTTCTTTTTACCATCAATTTCTCGATTTGGATTTTGGTTTTCTCTTGCCATTGCCACATACGCCCGCATAACACCAGCTAAACTTGAACCGGGAATTTTAGGAATTTGTGTAACCGGATCGCGAACAATCGTATTGTCTACCCGTCCAAGCCTGCAACCACCGGTTCCAACATGGATAGGATCAAGTGCCATCCCTGTAAAACGATATGTCTTAAAACTTTTTTTAATTATGATAGTTGTTGTCATGACTTATCCTCCGTTATTTTTTCTTTAAGCACAGTGATGTGCCATTCTAATATCCATTCCAGCAAATCATCTTTAGCCGCTTGCACCAGCTCATTCAAGACAGAATCCTTCATCTTTAACCGTGTAAAAAATACGGTGCGCACAAAGTCAAGCCATGCCTCTTTGTCACCTTCCATCAACTTATCATCCGTATTCTGCCAAGCTGTTCGGCGTTCCGCAATTTCCGCCCATGCACCCCGCAAGGCTGTTTGACTAAGAACATTTTTTTTAATAATTTTCCAATTATTCTGAATTCGTTCCCAATCCATAAGCCCGTGTTCCCTAATCGGTTCAAATCGTGCAGACGAATCATCCATAAACACTGTTACAATCTGCGACGGATAAACACTAATCATGTCTCCTTGAACTAAATCTTTAACATGACGATACACCTGTCCATCGGGATGCTGAAAGTCTAACTGAGAACAGCATTGTGCAGCCTTAACCGCAAAATAAGGATAAAAGACATCCTCTTTGTCATCCTTAAATTTAAACGGCACTGTTTGTTCTTCCTGAAGATTATCCTGACGAGTAAGTGTTAATTTTGTATCATCAGGAGAAGACTCACACTTTTCAACTTTCCATTCTTTTTCCTTTTTAACTTGAAGCTTTTCTTCAACAGTACGTGCCATTTCAATAACTGATTGAAAAGGTGTTTTTCGTTTAAACGCGACAACACCAACCCGTAAAGGCAGTTTGTCCCAGACACGAGAAAATTCCTCTTGCCATTTTTTAATTGCCTCATCAACAAATTCTGATACATCTTCCAAAGGAACAAACACACGAAACCGCACAGGCGATATTTCAAGCGGAATAATAGGGCAATATGTTTCGAGAACTCCCATGACAGACTGCACCACCAAGTCTTTTGAATACTTATCTCCTTCATCATCTTCAGATTTAAGTTTCAACGCTTTTCCAATAAATTCATCCTTATTTTGTCCTGACTTCAATCCTCGGGCAAGATTAGAAATAGTGAGAAAATCATTAGATTTTTCTCGATACAACAAATCAAGCGGCGCATCGCCGTAATTACTATTGTACACTTGACCATCTTCCCACCCTTGAGCAGTACTATTATCCGGCTTTAATACCAAGCGCGTACGCCAAAGCTTATCATTCTGACATTTGAAGTTCGCCAGTAATGTCTCAAAAAATTCTTTTGCCTGACACTGGAAACGATACACACGCCCGGGGGAAGCAAGCTTACGGAAAAACTGATGCGTAAGCCACTTTGCTCGCGCATCATCATCTAAATCTTTCCACGCTTTCCCGTCAGTGCGGTCTTCAACGATCTTCGAAAAGTATGCTTTCCAAATTTCCTCATCACTACGCGTGTCATTTATTTGTTTTTCGTGTTTGTATCCTTCCTGAAGGCTGCGCAAAACAGAATCACTAATATCAAATGTGCCAAGTTTACTTTTAATATGCGCCAAAAGATTTTCAAAAGGCTTGTTTGGATTATCTTGTTTATTTAATTGTTCATTGTTACTTTGCCATTCTGAAATCGCTTGTGCCCGGAGAGAATCCAACCGGCTTCCGTCAAGCCACGGTTCAATGTCCAAACTCATTGTAACCAATGCTACGCGGTCATTTGAATCAGCCACTTCATTAATCCAAATTGTATTTTTATCCTTTTGCGTTAACCAGTTTTTGAGACGATTTTCCTTGCGGCCTTTGCAGATCTCGCACAAGGTTGACTTTTTGCTTCCCTCGCCATTCCTGCGCACCAAACACACAGGGCAAACATGCCCGCCTGTCTTTGTACCATCAGCTATTTCCCATGCACGATGTATCGGAACAGCCATTACCTCTCGCGCTGTCTGAATTTCTTTTGTCATGCAGACTAAAGAACGAGATGACTTTTCGCTGATTGCGCAATACGGCGGGGTTTCAAATTTTGCTTCACTGGCAAACCTATCAATCTCTTGAGTAATTGCTTCTTCCCCATCTTTAATTCTCAAAACATCCTTTGTTTCTCCCCTCCGCTCACTCGGGAATGAAAATACCAAAACTTCACTGTCCCGGTAAAGCAAAGACCCAATCGCCAAATCAACTTCAACAAACGAGCACACTTTTTTAAAGAAATCATCTATTTGCTGCCGTGCCCCTATCAAATCACGGATTTTAACTGCCCGTGATTCATAATGCTCCGCACCCATTCCAACGGTTAAAAGCCGCCATTGGATTTCCTGTTTAATATTTCCGTTACTCCATTTGAATGACTTCCCTTCTATGATAGCTCCGGCAACTGCGCTCTTAAAAAGCGCAGCAGCAACATACGACTGATCCCAAAGTGTCACATCGTTATTAGGAATACGGGTTTCAGCAAGGGTTTGTGTGAACTTTTCACGTAAACACCCAATCGATTCGTCACGCCATTGTCCCCAATTAGCATTTTTTCCTTTACCTGCGCACTCTTGCAGCTTTGTTAAAATCTTCTTAACTTCCTTCATTAACTCTTTCCATGTTTCATCTGTAAGTTCTGGTGACCTACCTAACAAATTTTTCTCTGGTTTACCAAAAGCAGATGAAAGCCACATATTGTCTTGTGTTTGATTAAGATATTTTGGAGTTTCCTTGGGAATATTTTTTTCAATCCCAGAAGCCATCCCGTGCCCAGCTTGAAGAAGACCCACAAGGTTCTGCTTTGACTTATGTTCAGCAAAATCTTCAAACATTAATTTAATCAAATTATTGAAAGCTGGAGGATTACCGTCAAATTTCCATTCTTGATACGCATTATTAAAATGATGTTCAAGCCAATCAAGTTGAATCTTCTCTTCTGCATACCACTGTTTATCAAAACCCGTCTCTGGATTTTGCAAAAATTTAACTTTCGCTTTGCCTATCATATGCAACCAACCAATAGTTTCACAGGCCAAAAGCAGGGAACGGTGTTGACGGACTTTGTCTAATAAGGGCTTTTCGTTCATCTCATGCCCCTCCCTT
>JAHIOQ010000123.1 GCA_018895275.1 Candidatus Omnitrophota bacterium | reverse complement strand
AGATGTTGCGAAAGGTTACCAGATAGATAGAGTTAAAGAAGTTGTGAGGATGACTTATGATGCTGGTATGCATTTTTGACCGCATATTGAAACAGCAATTATCAGTAACTTCAGTAATCGGCGGTTCCGGTCCAACTTATGGCTGGGGCGATGTGGATAACTCTACAATTGATGCTCTATGTGTGTAACCCTCTCCCCATTGTCAAGACCATTTTTTTAAAAAATAAGATATAAACATTGCCTTATTTCTCCGCCTTCTTTTAGCATTTTTTTCATCTTAACAACAGCCATAATTTATTGCCGCCTGCCCCGCCGCGGCAACACCTTTATACACATCCCATGGCCGCCTATTTTCCAGAGATTGATGCAGACGCCCATGGTTATAGTATTGGAAATATTCCGCTAATCCTTCCTGCGCTTCCTGCATTGTAGCATATCCCTTTATATAGACATCCTGATATTTCACTGTCCGCCATAAACGCTCAATAAATATGTTGTCAAATGCTCTGCCGCGCCCGTCCATACTTATTGAAATCTGCTTCGCCTTCAGCCGGCTGATAAAGGCTTCGCTCGTAAACTGACATCCCTGGTCGCTGTTAAATATCTCCGGCGCTCCATACAACCTTAGCGCCTCGTCCAGAGCCTCACAACAAAAACTGCTGTCCATCGTATTGCTCAGTCTCCAGCTCAGCACACTCCGGCTATGCCAATCCATTATTGCCACCAAATATGCGAATCCATGATTCAAGCGTATGTAGGTTATATCCGTAGACCACACTTGGTTAGGCCGTTCTATTGTCATTTCCCTCAACAGATACGGATAAATCTCATGCTGTTTATTCGGCATACTTGTTTTCGGCTTCGGATATACCGCCATCAATCCCATCTTTCTCATCAATCTCCTCACTCTTTTCGGGCCGCACTTTTTACCTATGTCTCGTAAATACGCTGTCATTCCGGGGACGCCCATAAAAGGATGCCGGGTGTATTCTTCGTCGATCATATTCATCAGCCTAACGTTGTATGATTTTTCAGGACGCTTCTGATAATACAATCCCGCCCGGGCAATACCTAACAAACCGCACTGCTTTCTCATACTCAAATCCTTATCGTTTTCATTCAGCATCTGTCGTCGCTCATCTTTGCCTAAAATGGCAGTTTTTTTTTAAGCCAGGCAATCTCTACCTGCGTCTGGCCGATCTGCTTGTATAATTCTTCTATCAGCAGATCCTTGTCTTTCTCCTGTGCGCTTTTTTTACCGGCAAATATCTCCGGCAACCCTTCACGCAGCTCTTTTTTCCACTGCGCGATTTGGGTCGGATGCACAGCATACTCGCTGCTGAGCTCCGCCGACGTCTTTAATCCCTTCATCGCTTCCAGCGCAACCTTCGCCTTAAATTCCTTACTAAACTGCTTTCGAATACCACTCATCTGAACCTCCCTTCTTACGGGAGAAATTATACAATTTTTTCTATCTTATTTACTGGTACAAATTTTGGGGAGTATTATAATCACAAACGGGTGGAACGGCTTATGAGGATTATGGGACTGGAAGCGATCTTCCCCCGCCGGAATCTGAGTAAAGGCTGCGCCGATCGTAAAATTTATCCGTATTTGCTTAAGGGAGTGAGCGTTACGAGGCCGAATCAGGTTTGGTCGACGGACATAACTTATATTCGGATGGCGGAAGGTTTTGTTTATCTTGTCGCAGTGATGGACTGGTTCAGCCGGTATGTGTTATCATGGAGGGTATCTATAACGCTTGATGTTGATTTTTGCGTGGAAGCATTGAAGGCGGCGCTGGAAATAAATTGTCCTGATATTTTCAACACCGACCAGGGCAGTCAATTTACCGCCGAGGATTTTATAAAAATCCTTTTAGAAAACAGTATCCGCGTCAGCATGGACGGGCGGGGGCGTGTGTTTGACAATATCTTTATTGAGCGGTTATGGCGGACTGTAAAATATGAGGAGGTGTATCTAAAGGATTATGCTGATGTGAGGGACGCCGTGAAAAACCTTGGAGATTATTTCAGGTTTTACAATGAGCAGCGTCCACATCAATCGCTTGGATATAAAACGCCAAGCGAGGTTTATTTTTTGGGGTCAAATTCGGGAAAAATTGCAGCCGCGCGGCAGGCCAATTATCACCTTAATTTTCCCTGTTTTTTGTCCTAAGGATGGGGGGAAGCTTACAGGAAGGGCATTTGGCGCAACTTTGACTGTTATGAATATCCCGAGCGGGAGAGCGATAATACCGGCAATGAATGCTGCAAGGTGTGTTAATATCCTCTTCATGTCTTTGTTCTACCAAATTTTAGACCCTTAAAGAAATCTAGCCGCCGTGAAAGAATGGGGACGTCCTACATTCTTTTTCATTTCGGAAAGGGGACGCCTT
>JAHIOQ010000122.1 GCA_018895275.1 Candidatus Omnitrophota bacterium | reverse complement strand
TTATGTCGATATTGTAAGGAATTTCCGGCAGCAGAATAATATCACCGCCTCCGGCTATCCCCGCGTGCAAGGCAATCCATCCTGCCGTGCGGCCCATAAGTTCCACGATCATAATCCGGTGATGCGACTGGGCCGTACTATGTATCCGGTCAATGCCTTCCGTAGCAATAGATACAGCCGTATTAAATCCAAAGGTAATATCCGTGCCGCGGATATCATTGTCGATCGTCTTGGGCACCCCAACCACCGGGATACCGTCCTTAAACAAACGGTAGGCAATCGCCAAAGTCCCGTCGCCGCCGATACAAACAAGACAATCGATATTCATCTTCTTGATATTATTCACCGCCGTGCGGGAAACATCTTCGAAGACGATTTTCCCGGCCTTTTTCACCGCGTTACGGTAAGGATTCGCGACATTGGACGTACCCAATATCGTTCCGCCCAAGGTAAGAATTCCGGAAACATCTTTATAGGCAAGTTTACGGCAGCGGTTCCGGATAATCCCTTCATAACCGTCCTTTATACCGATTATTTCAACTCCTTTTTCCAAAATAAGCTTCTTAGCTACGGCCCGGATAACCGCATTTAGGCCCGGACAGTCGCCGCCGCCGGTAAGTATTCCTATTCTTCTTGTCTTAGTTTTCATCTTCCTTCTCCTTAATGAGCACGTAACTTATGGAGCGCCAGCGAACATAAGTTACTGTGCGAATTAATCCCGCAGCTTGCCGAGGAAAATATCGCAAGAGATTTTCCCGGCGTTTAAGCAAGGGATCCTTTATTACCACGTAACTTATGGAGCAAGCCACGTTACCTTTGAAATTATTCTTTATTGAGCCCCTGCCTTCGGCAAATCCTCCGGCGTTCCGATTATCTTTCTAATCGCCGAGATCCGTTCCAAGACCGGCGGATGGCTGTAATCAAAAAATACCTTCAGCGGATGCGGCGTAAGATTCGACAAATTATCCACGCTTAATTTTTTCAAGGCAAGGATAAACGCCTGCGGCTTGCCGTAGGTCGTCACCGCAAACCTATCCGCTTCGTACTCGTGCCTGCGTGAAAAGATGTTGCCGATAATGGAAAAAACCATGTTTATCGGCGCATACAAAAATCCAAAAAAAACCAGGCCGGCATACAGCGAAACCTGTTCCATTTTAAAGGCGGCAAACAATTCCTTGTTATATAAGAAAAAAGAAAGGATATAAAACATCAATCCCGTAGTCATCACGGAAAAAAGCATGCTTTTAAGAATATGCCTTTTTTTATAATGCCCGATTTCATGCGCGAGCACGGAAACGAGCCCGTCAGTCGTATGCCTTTCAATAAGCGTATCAAAAAGGGCGATCCGGCGAAAGCTGCCGAACCCGGTAAAAAAGGCATTCGATTTCGTCGAACGCCGCGAACCGTCCATCTTAAAAACCCCCTGAATCTTAAAATCCTGTGAGTATGCGTATTCTTCAACCGTGTGTTTGAGATCTCCGTCTTCAAGCGGAACAAATTTATTAAACAAAGGCATAATCACTACCGGAGCGATAAAAATCAAAAGAAACTGAAACAGGGTCAAGGCCATCCAGCAGAACAGCCACGCCCGGGCGCCGGTTTCGGCAAAAAACCAGAGAATTCCGGAAAAAGCCAGCCCCCCGATGACTGCCCCCAACAGCATTCCTTTCAGCAAATCAAGTATAAACGTGGTTACGGTTGTCCGGTTAAACCCGTACTTTTCTTCGATAACAAAGGTATGATATAAGGAAAAAGGAAGATTCAGCAATTGCACCGCGAACATAAGCCCGCCGCCAAAGATCAGCCCGGTAACAATCGGCCCGGAGCCGAAGTCCCGCGCAAAATTGTCCAAAACATTAAACCCTCCGGCAAGAATAAAAACAACCGTAATTAGCGTAACTACGGTTTCCTCGATGAGAGAAAAAAAGGTACGTTCCCGCAGATAAGACTGCGACTTTTTATATTTATCCGCATCATAATAGCCCTGAAATTCCTGCGGTAAAGATGTCCGCGCAAACCGTACGTTCAGCGTATCAATAATAAGATAGAGAACGTACTTGAGCACTATAATTACCAAAATAACCGCCAAATAAATATTCATCCCTGCTCCATTTCTTGTTAATGAACCTCCTCGGCCTAAAGGCCAAGGTTTCCTAAATTGTATATTCCTGCATCATTTCCCGTCCGCAGCGTTTTTATTCGGGGCAATATACTCGCGCATAACAAGCCTGTACCCGATCCCTCCCGTTCCCTCCAACTTTAAGGGAATACGGCGCTCATCCGTACTTATCCATATCTTGATCTGGCTCGGTTCGCTTTCAAAATAATATGCCTGAAATATCCCGGCCGGCACATCGACATCCTCTACCGCCGTTAACGTAATCTTAAAATTTTTCTGCGGGAGATTCACTTCAACCGACCACCCGGCTTTAAGATCGGAATTATTACGCACAAAAAACGGGAGCAGAATGGAATTATGTATCGGCCCGTCTCTTTTAATTACCAGAGTTTCTTCCGTAAATCTTTTTTTCGTGATTGTCAGCGTATAGTTATGCTGGTCATAAACCTCCCTGATATTTTCCGGCTTGAGCAGCTGCGTAACTTTACGCTCCACCAGTACCGGCAGGAAAGTCGCGCGGTCGCAATAAATTGTTTCCTGGTCGCGGAATTTTGCCGCTTTTGTCTCAAAAGTAATAATATATACTTCCCGGCCGTCCACCTTCGCTTCGCGCACATAGTGGTAGAGCGCCGTACCGATACGAACTTTGCCCAACATTACATCAAAGACAATCTGCTCTCCAATAAGTTTAGAGATTTCTTTCTTCTCTTTTTCTTTGACCGTTTTCTCTTCCAGGTAACCTTCCCGCAAAGAATCCTTATTCTGCGGCAGATGCCACGCATAGAAAAAAGTAACCACGAATAATAAAAGAAATAATAAACGCGCCCTGCGGCCCCTTTTAATCCTTATATACATCTCTAACCGATTCCTTAAGATAAAAAGAAAGTTGAATTTTGAGTATTGCCTGTTGGGAATTGGATTTCCCTTATAGCTATCTTCTACTCAATACTGTAGTTGTCATTTGTAATTTTTCAACTACTCTGTCT
>JAHIOQ010000121.1 GCA_018895275.1 Candidatus Omnitrophota bacterium | reverse complement strand
TCCGGTGCGTCTTAAGATAGTGAAACTGTCTGGTTATATTTTTTTTGGCTTTTAAGGTGAAAAACTATTTTAAAAAGAGGAATCATTTTGCAGGAGAGGTGTTTTTTCTCTTGACAGTTAACTCAATAGGTGACCCCTCTGATTCCTCTGATTCCTTTTAATACTTTAAGCAACGTCCCGTTCTGCCCTACTATACGCATCGCTGCCTCCTTGTGTCATTCCTGAGCGGTCAGGATTTCATACATCTGCGATGTTGTTTCACTGGCAAGCAGTTTATTGCGGTTCTCCGGAATAGTCAGGACCTTGCTGATTTCGGCCATGAATTGCAGATAGGGCTCATTCGTTGTTTTCGGCGAAAGCGTCATCACGAATATCGTCGAGGGCTTTTTGTCCAGCGAATTAAATTCAGCACCGTTCTTCTTTAATCCAACAACCGCAGCGACATGAGGTACCGCGAAAGTCTTCGCGTGCGGCAAGGCAATGCCGTCCTGCATACCCGTGGACATTGAGGCCTCGCGCTCAAAAATATCACGCATGACCTCATTCTGCGCGGCAGATTTCAATTGCCCGGAACTAACCAGCAGACCGATTAGTTCTTTAATAATCTCTTCTTTCGTATCCGCCTTAAGGTTTACCTCTAGGGCCAGGGGAGAAAGAACATCGGCAATAAGCATTTCTTTTTTCAGCATACTGCTTTCCGTATCGAAAATTTTCATACCGATTTCGTTTTTATCGCTTAATGTCTTTGCCTTTTTAAGGAACGATTCCAACTCGGAGATAACTTCATAGAAAAGTGTGTGAATGAACGAAACATCCTCAGCAAAACAACTGAACTCCAGTTTTTCCGTTGAATATTTCAAGGAAATAAAAACGCCGTTTTTCCTGATTTCATACAAACTTTCCGATTCTATGAGATAAATAAAAAATCCTTCGTTTTCAAACGCCTTAATTACCTTGCTCAACAAAAGCTCCGCGGTTTCCTGGTTCGGCATAGTGTAGACGATTTCTTCATGTTCTTTCTTGTACGGCGGCTCTTTGCGCAATACCGGCTTGTCGGAGCTTAACTGCCGGGCCAATATCGGCGGCGTAATCAGAGTCGTAACAAAAGTCATGATAACGCAGATACTGAAAACATCGTGCGGAATAATCCCCTGAGAAAGCCCCACCCCGGCAATAATAAGCGCAACCTCTCCGCGCGGCATCATGCCTACGCCGATGCGCAAGGCGCCGCGCAGATTGAAGTTCAGCAGCAAGGCCGGCAGGCAGCAGCCGATCATCTTGCCGAGAATGGCAAAGATAATGTAAATCAGGGCGAATAAAAAAATCGCCCCGGACGTCATCTCGCGCAAATTAACCATCATCCCCATCACGCAAAAGAAAATCGGCACAAAGAAGTAATGAAATACAAGCAGGTTTTCCCGGATAATATAGGCAATATCCGTTTTCGAAAGAGACAGCCCCATGGTATACGCGCCGATAATCATCGCCAGCCCGGATTTTTCGAATACGCCGGCAAGCAATAATGCCAGGGCAAATCCCATAATCGAAATTATTCGCTTGTTACCGAAGCTTTTGAGAAACTCGCTGATATAACGGGAATAATGTATGCCGAGAAAGGTAACCCCCAGCCAAATAAATACCGCCCGCAGCGAGATAAACCCGATATGCTTCCAGGCAAAATAACCGCTTTTGACCACACCGATTACTACAGCCAGGATTAGAATCCCCAAAACGTCGTCGATTACCGCGGCCGCGAGTATCGTAACCCCTTCAGGAGAATCGGTCTTCTTTTTTTCCGATAAAATACGCGCGCTGATACCTACGGACGTCGCCGTAGAGATTATGCCGAGAAAAACAGGCACGGGATGGGAAAATGTGTAGTGCTCACCAAAAACATATTGCGAAAAAATAACTCCCGCCAGGTCGCCGAATATAAAACTAAAGATAACGCCAAAAATCCCGACCAGAGAACCGGCCAGGGAATATTTAAAAAGCGCCTTAATATCCGTCTCCAGCCCCACGACAAACAGAAGCACGATGGAGGCGATGGTCGTAATCGCGTATAACTCCCGGGATATCGGAAATCCCGCCAGTATCGGAAATATCCCGCCGCTGAAACCCGGCAGAGAAATGCTTCCCAGGCAGTACGGCCCGATAATAATGCCGGCAATAAGCTCTCCCAGCACTGCCGGCATTTTCAAACGCTTGAAGACAAACGCGCCTAACCGGGCAATGACCAGAATAATTCCCAGCTGAAAAATAAACAAAGTTGTTTTTTCCACGAGCGCGGATTCCATCGTGACATCAACCGCATAGACGCTAGGACAGAGACAAAGAAAAAGAGTACCGAAAAATAGCGTGCTAAGTGCCTTTACCGGAGGCTTCATAAAAATCACCGTTATTTGCAGGAAAAACCGCTGCGTTGAGATATTACCGGTTCTAACAAGATATAGTTAAAAATTCTACCCTTTGCCGTTTGCTTTGTCAATATAATATGTGTCGAAGTTATCCTTTTTTAACAAAGCCCTGCGGCTTATGCTCAGGGCGCTAAAATAAAAAAAATCCTTACGGACTTTTTTTATTGTCTTTTAACGCGCATTCCTCTTCTAATGCTGAGATATGAATAATAGAAAATGACCGATATGTGAAGTATGATTTTGTGAATCGTTTTAAAATCTGTCGTTTCTCGGCCTGCTATTTCCGCCCGGCCTCCTGGAAAAATTAGACGGCCCGCTGTGGCGTTTCTCCGGTTCCCGAGCCTGGCTTACTTTAATCGTCCGGCCCGAAACCTGCTGTCCGTTGATCTGCTCCACAGCCTTTGCCACATCCTCTTCCGAACCAACCTCAACAAAACCAAACCCTTTGGAACGTTCCGTATACTTATCTTTTATAATGCTTACCGATTGTACGGCTATGCCCTTTTCGCTAAAAACACCTTCGAGTTCCGCCTCAGTCATGTTATAACTTAAATTACCCACATACAGCTTACAATTTTTCTCCACCATGATTTCCCTTTCATATTACAATAACCGCTAAATTCACGTTCCTTACCTGCCGACTCTCCTCTTCTTCACCGCACTCAGCCTTTTCTTCGCCGATGGCTTTGTATAATGCCTCCTTTCCTTACATTCCCGTAAAATTCCTTCTTTTTTGCAATGCCATTTAAACGACCGAAGCGCCTTTTCAATATCCCCTTTGCAAATCATCACTTTTGCCATGACAACATCCTTCGCCTAATAACAATTCAGCTCCTCAGAGTTATTCCCTGCTGCAATCCTCCCAGTCTCTTCTTTCGCTGATACCGGCTGTGTCAAAATATTACACATCACCGCGCAACAACAAACCGCAAGAAGCTTCTTCATCTCACCCCCCGTAGTTAAAAATTTTCAAAAAAAGCCACCCCGCCTATCATTTGTCGCCTTGCGGCTATGAATTTTACTGCTTATAGGATTTCATTTGCGTTAACAATTCTATTGTAATTATGCACTAATAGTGATACATTGTCAATTATTTTATCTCTTGCTGTTTTAAATTCAGGCGCTAGCGCCCTCCTTATATATCAAGTTTAGGCAATGTTATCCGCAATGACCTTGCAATGCTCTTGCGCATGCACTGCCATTGCCTTTTATCGCTAATGCTGAATTTTTGATTCACTTCCAGCTCTATGCCGCAATATCCCGCTGCGGGAAAACGTTTTCTCAGATATGCCGCCAGGCCGTCGGAGCTGCCGCGGTAGGGATAATTAAAGCGTATTTTTAGTTCCGGCAATAGAACGCGCAGGTTCTGCCGTATTGAACGGCAAAGCCGTTTTTCCTCTTTCCGACGCGGATCGTACAAAAGGCCGATATCAGCGCCTCTCCTTTTTCCATGCAATACAGGCGTAAACGTATGCACGGCAAGCATAATAACCGTATTGTGTTCGGCAATAAGACGTTCAATCAGCGCGGTTATCCTCTGCCTATACGGAAAATAATACTTCTGCCGCAGCCGTTCCTTTTGTTTTTCGCTTAGGTTCTTTGTAAGCGATGAGAATAGGCTGTGGTTTAGCAGGGAACGGTTCATGTCAATCAATAACCGGCTCACTCCGCAGGAGAACCGGTAATCGGCAACTTCACCGGCAATACAATTAAACAATTCGCGGCCGCCGATATCATACCCCTGATGCGTATTTAATAGTTTTTTATGCCCGGAAAACAATCCGGCATACTCGGCCGGGACAAAATTTCCCGCATGCTCACAGGTTACGATAACCTTAATTGCCATCTTTTATTTTTCCCCGGGTTCAAACATTTTTCCTTCGGCAAGGCATTCGCTGAGCCGACGGTAAATATAAACTATTTTTTCCGGCGAGAAATCTCCGGCTAAAGCCATTAATATTCTTTCCGCGAGGCTGCCTTCGCGCAGGATAAGTTCCAGCGGCCCCCGCCATACGCGGCTTCGCGGATTATCCCGCGGCATAACCGCGTCCAGGATATGCTCCCATAATTGCCCCACCGTACAGGAGGCGTTTTTTTCATAGCCGAAAGCGCTAAGATATTTTTTATCGCTGATTACGCTGTGCCGGCCGTTTTTAACCACGTCTTTGAACAGCGCCGCAAGCGGCGCTTCATCCCAGTTCAACTGCTTTTCGAAGCTCACCCAGCGCCGGCCGGCCATGTTTTTAACAGATTCCAGGACTAAGGCGCACAAGGAAATATCCGCCAGCGGGCATTCCTGCGTATCGATAATCCTGATTTCAATCGCGTTTCTCTCGAAGCGCGCAATCGCTCCCCGCGAATTCAGCCATTCTTCCTGCAGAATCTTCTCCTTATCATAAGGCGCGATATCCGCGTACATTTTTTTTAAGATTTTCTCTTCATACTCTCTTTTACTGCGAATCCCTTTCTCCGGAATAACATTACCGGATATCGAAGGCAGTTTCTTCTGGTTTTTCGCGTAAAAAGCAAGCCGTGTATCCAAAAATCCGCTTTCTTTTCCGTCGATAAGCGGAGAACTCGCGCTCAACGCCGGCAATAGCGGCAAAATAAGCCGCAATGCCGCGTGCAGCCTGGCAAATTCGTCGTCTCCGGCAAAAGAAAGGTTAAAGTGCACGGACTGCACGTTCGCCCATCCGTGGCCGCGGCAATCGAATATTTCATTATATTTTTCGTAGATAGGGTTATTATCATGCGGCCATAGCCTGGTTTGCGTGAACGGGTCCATCAGCGGATGCATGCCCGTTGGCAGCAGTCTGGCGCCTAAAGAAACGAGCCTGCGGTTAATCGTGCGGACATTCTCCTGAAACAGCGCCGGCAGCGCGTCTAACTCCGGAACCGGGCCGTTGGTTTTCAATTCAATCACATGCAGGACTAATTCATTCGACCAGCCGATTTCGCCGCGTTCTATCGCGCAGACATATTCTCCGGCAACGGAATAAAGAAGTTTATCGCTGACCGGCAGCACTGCCAGCGTATCTTTCGCGGCAATCATATATTCAAGCTCTATACCAAGCCCCTGGAAAAGATGAAGCGCTGCGTCCGCCATATCATTCTTCCCTTTCCGCCAAACGCCGCACAAAATAGCGCATTACCGCCAGATATAGCTCGTCCTTTATCACCGCGTCTTCCACCCCGGCATCAATGCTGGGGTTATCGTTAACCTCAATAACGCAGACCTTATCCCCGGACTGTTTCAAATCAACACCGTAAAAACCATCGCCGATAAAATTGGTGGTCTTTAGCGCCATGGCAATCACGTTCTCCGGCACTTCATTAAGCGAAATCGTTACGGCCTCGCCGCATGAATGGGAATGGCGCTTTGCCTTCCAGTTATATATCTGCCAATGTTCATGTGCCATAAAATATTTACAGGCATACAGCGGCCGGCGGTCGAGGATGCCGATGCGCCAGTCAAATTCCGTAGGCATAAATTCCTGGGCGATTATCAGATCCGAATTCTGTAACAGGTTCTTGAGCTCGTTTTCCAACGACTCCATATCATCCACCTTGACCACTCCGCGGGAAAAGGCGCTGTCCGGCTGTTTCAGCACGCAAGGCACTCCCAGTTCCTTTTCGATCATGCCGATTTTATCCTTGTGCACGACAAGCGTCTTCGGCGTAGGAACCCGCGCCCTGGCCAGCAGCTCGGCCAGGTACACCTTATTCGTGCAGCGTAAAATCGACAAGGGGTCGTCAATAACCACTAATCCTTCCGCGTAAGCGCGGCGGGAAAAACGGTAGGTATAGTGGTTTACAAACGTAGTTTCCCTGATAAACAAGGCATCAAACTCAGCTAAACGGCTGTAATCATCTTTGGTAATCAATTCCGTGTAAAAACCCAGCTCCCGGGCAGCCTCTATAAAATTCTGGATCGCCCGTTTATTTGAAGGCGGGTCTTTTTCCTGCGGATTGACCAGAATCGCCAAATCGTAAAAATATTTTTTCAATTTTGCCGGGCGGAATTTCTTACGCGAAAAATATTCCCGCGCGAACTGAACGATATAAGGCTTGTGCGACTCCGGAATTTCGTTCAGCGGCACAGGCGTAATGTGCTGCAATATCCATTTCTTGTTGAAAATAAACCGCGCCCGCAGCAGAGGGGTTTGGAATAAATTATAAAGCTGGCGGCTTAATTCTTCATACTGCGGCGATATATTCTTGCCGAAATAAATACTCAATACAAAATTATCCGAACGCAATTTAGCAAGCTTTCTCTGAATCAGCTCATCGATATCCTCGGAAATAACGCGGACAATCGCCTGCGAGGTAAAATCCTGGATCGTCGTGATATTCGGACAGATGCGGTGGCCGCGCGCTTCGGCAAGCAGCGACACATAATATCCGTTGGTCTGATAGCGGTATGATTTGCAAAGGTTATAAACGCGGATATTGCGCATTTCCGCGTATTTAGTATCCGTTAGATAGGCCTGCGCGGAAACGACTTCAACGTTCTCGACATGAAAATCCCAGTCTTTTGGATTGGTTACAACAATAATATTATGCATGTAAACGCCTGCCCCGCTTTATAACCAGTAAATTGGCGTCATAGGTCACCACGCCGAGATGAATCGCGTTGATTAATCTATACACATCCACGGAATAATAATTATTTCCGGAAACCGGATTTGCCTTGTACGGATCAGCCACAATAATCCGCTTCTTCTTTTCACGGCCGCACAAAACAACAAAATGCCCGGCCGGCATTCCTTTTATGTCGTCATACACGCTAACGTTGTCGTAGCGGACGCACTCGCGCGCGCAGCAGTACAAATACGTTGCGCTCAATCCGGCCAGGATCGGCATCTTCCTGTCAAAGTGTTCATCGAGCAGCTTAGGAGTAAGCGGCTCAAACGCCAGCTCTCCGCCGAGTTCTAAAAATTTTATATAAGCGCGCATAGCGGCATGCAGATTTTTCCCTCTCTTGTAACGCAGCTGTTTGCGGAGTTTTTTGACCATATCACTGCTTTTGCAGCCCGTCCATGTAGGGTCAAAGACCTTCAGGTTATAAGTATAAATCTTTGCGCTGTAACCGCGGGAAAGCGCGTGGCATCCCAGCAAAACGGCAAGCGTGCCGCCCTTTTTTAGATAAGATATCTCCTTAATCACGGTTTCCAAAGAAATGGAATCTTTATAATAATTGTACACCGCGTGCAAGCTGGTAGGCCCACAGGTGAAATCATCGGGTTGAGTCATTATTTTGACGGGAATCATACAAAGGGCTCTTTGCCCAAAAACTGCCTGTTTCCTATATTATTGGTCATGGTTAAAGCCAACCCTCAATAACAGGGTTGCCGCTATTTTAAAATGATACCGCTGTCCCCATTGCTTTGCAAGAAAAAAAATAAAACATACCTGACGCGGCCTGCTCCCCGGCTTCGCATTAAATAGAACTACTGCACGGAAAGAATCTTTACTTCAAAAACAAGCGTCTTGCCGGCAAAAGGATGATTAAAATCCACCACAACCGTTTCCGGATTGACCTCCATGATTTTAACGATACCTACTTTGCCCTCGGCATTCCTAACCCGCAGGGCCTTTCCGGCCTTCGGTTCAATCCCCTGCGGCAACATCGTACGCTTTACTTCCTGGAAGGCCGTGGTGTCAACCAGCCCGTATGCCTCTTCCGCGGGAACAACAATCTTTTTCTCTTCGCCCTCGCGCATGCCTTCAAGCCGGTTTGCCAACCCGGGGATAATCTGCCCCTCGCCGTGCGTATAGCACAAAGGCTCTTTCCCTTTAGAATCACCGATGATCTTCTCATCGATAATAAGCGTGTAATCCAACGAAACCACACAACCCTTTTTAATCATAAGTTCCCTTCCCCTAAAAATATAAATAACTAAAATCTTTTTCGACCGCACGCAAAGGAAAACCCCCTGGGCAAGCCCAAGGGGTTTTCCTGCCTGCCAATAAGGCGTGATAAAAAGCCCAGCAAACATCACTGGGCTTATCGACTCCGGATTATAGCGCAACTACATTTGATGCCTGTTTGCCTTTCGGGCCGTTTTCAACTTCCAACTCCACGGCCTGGCCCTCTTTTAATGTCTTAAAACCTTCCGCCTGGATCGCGCTGTGATGCACAAATACATCCTCACCGGAATCGTCAAGCGTAATAAATCCGAATCCCTTGTGGTCACTGAACCATTTAACCTTTCCTTTTGCCATTACCAATCATCCTCCCTTCTTTACAAAATTTTTTACATCTAAGAACAGAATACAAAAAAACCGCAAGGCAATAACTTCTTTTACCTTGCGGATTAAGCGTTCTATTCCCTTATTTACTGCTTTTATTACTTAAAATAAGTTTACACCACTTGACTATTGCTGTCAAATGAATAAATTTTATTTTTTCGATAAGCAATGTGAGATCATTTTTCGATTTTCTGAAACCCGGAGATGATTGCCCGAGGAGAATCCGCCTTGAGCAATGCCTCACGAAAAGACTCTTTCTGAAGCAGCCGGCTCAAGCGGGCTAAAACCTTGAGATATTTATTAAGTCCCTTGTCCTCGGGGGTAGCCATCAAAAATATCAGCCTTGCCGGCTTAGCGTCCACGGAATTGAATTCCACCCCGGATTCCGACCTGCCAAGGGCAATAACAAAATCCTTTACGAGGCTCGTACGCGCGTGCGGAATCGCGACTTCCTGCCCGATACCGGTTGAAGCCAGCTTTTCCCTTTCAAAAACGCCGTTGAGAAAACCGTCAAAGTCAACAATATCCGGGCTGCCTTTCAGGCATTCCCCTATTTCACGGATTGCCTCATCTTTTGTCTTTGACTTCAGCGCCAGGATTATTCTGTTTTCTTTTAAATAATCGCCTATATTCATTACCGCAGCTCTTTTGTCGTCATTATCTTATCTTTCGAAGCATTTTTCTTCATTATTCTTTGTGGTAAATTCTTTCATGTTTTCATGACAGATATTGTACTGCGGAAATTAACTTTTTACAACCTCCAGAATCGTTGTCTTCAAGTACCGTCCCTCCGGAAAGGCAATCCTATCCGTATGGTCAAACGGCTGGCCCAGATTCTCAATAATACGCGCGTCACGTCCGGCATACCCCGCGGCCAAACGTAAAACATCCCGGAACTGCTCGCTGCTGATACTGCCCGAACAGGAGCTTGTCGCCAGAATCCCTCCCTCCGCTAAAAGAGACAAACAGCGCGTGTTTATGCGCGTATACATCTTCAGCGCGGAAGCCGCATTCGCGCGCGACTTTGTCAGCGGCGGCGGGTCGCAGATGATCAGGTCAAATCCATAGCACTCCAGCTCTCTTGATGCCAAAAGCTCAAAGACATTCGCCTGCACAAATTCAAACCGGCTCTCAGAAACATCCAACCCGTTAAGCCCGAAATTCTTCTTCCCCAGCTCCAGAGCCGCAAGAGACGTGTCCACGCTCAGCACCGACTTTGCCCCGCCAAGAGCGCAATAAACGCTCGAGGCTGCGGAATAGCTGAAAAGATTCAAAACCTTCCTGTCCTTTGCCAGGCCGGAGATTCTCAACCGCGCGTCTCTTTGGTCGAGAAAAAATCCGGTCTTTTGTCCCTTGAGAACATCCGCGCAGAAACTATATCCGTTTTCTTTGAACACAACCGGCTCGTCAACCCTTCCGCAGTATACCTCTACCGGCATACTTTTAAGCCCTTCCACGCGGCGGGCATCCACGTCCGAGCGCTCCACGATTGCCTTCGGCTTAAACATCTTCTGCAAAGCACTGACAATCATTTCCCGGAACTGCTCCATACCGAGGGTATGAATCTGAAAGACAAAGACATCCGCGTAGCGGTCAATGATAAGCCCGGGCAGGCTATCCGCGTCGCCGTGGCAAAGGCGGTACCCGTTTGTATCCGCGGGGAGAAGCCGCCGTTTCATATCATCCAGCCGCGAAAATTGCCGGCTGAAAAAATCCGTATCTATTGAAACCTGCGCTTCCCGCGTCAAAAGCCTAATGCGGATTGAAGTCAGCGGGTTCCACATACCAATGCCTAAAAACTCTCCGCTGCTTGACTCAACCCTGACCAAGTCGCCGGGCTCTAGCGTTACCTTGGATTCCACCGCGTTGGAAAAAATCCAGGGATGCCCGGCCCTTACCGGCACATCCCGTTTAAATTTGAGTTTGACAGTGGGGAAATTATTCATATCAAGCAACTATATCACCGGATGAGGCTTTCGTCAAATCGGTTAGAGTTTCGCCAACTCCTCCACCGCCTTGACCGCCAGATCAATGGTTGCCTGCAAATCGTCAAGGCTGAAAACTGCCGCCGGCGAGTGGATATAGCGGGTAGGTACGCTTAATACCCCCGTAGAAACGCCTTCCCGGTTCATATAGATCATCGCCGCGTCGGTCATGCCGCCTTCGAGCACGTCGATTTGATATTTGATATTGTTTTTTTCCGCGGTTTCCGTCAGAATTTTCCGGATCCGGCTGCTGACGATAAACCCCCGTCCGCCGGCTTCCAGGGTACATATAGAAACCCCTTCGCCTAATTTCAAGGCGGATTGCTCTTCCCGCACGCCGGGGATGTCTCCGGCGATGGTCGTATCCAGGGCCAGGGCGAAATCCGGATTCAATCTGAACGAAGCGGTACGCGCGCCTTTCAAGCCTACCTCTTCCTGCGCCGTAGCTACAGCATAAATTTCGGCAGCAACATTCACGCGTTCCATAATCTTGAGCAAGGCATAGCAGCCGACGCGGTCGTCCACGGCCTTACCAAAAACCAGGTTATTGGGCATTAATCCCGCGTTTGGTTCAAAGATAATCATGTCCGCGATAGATACCCGTTCCATGACCTCTTCCCGGCTCTTCGCCCCGATATCAATAAACATATCCTCCGGCTTAACCGGCTGCTTGCGTTCTTCCTCCTTTTGAATATGCGGAGGTTTGGCGCCGATAATACCGCAAATATCCCCTTTTGCCGACTTTATCACTACTCTCTGCCCGGGCAGGATGCGGTCGTCGATACTGCCGACTTTTACAAAACGGATGAACCCTTCCTTGCTCACGTATTTAACCACAAAGCCGACTTCATCCATATGCGCCGCGAGCATGATCTTTTTCTTACCGCTGCCTTTGCAGCCGATGACATTGCCGAAAGAATCCTCCTCTACCTCCGCGCAGGATTTTGCCAATTCTTCGCTCATGATTTTGGCGATTTCAGCTTCGTATCCGGAAATCCCCGCGGTTTTTAACAATTTTTCCAATAGTTTATCCATACCTTTTCTCCTTAATGAGCAGACCTGTAGGCCGTCAGGCCGTCTGCGAATTAACTCCGGCGAATGCGGGAAAATTATCAAAGAAAATTTTACCGCTTCTTATGAGTCGGAGTACTTCCTCTATATTTATATGCCTAATTTATCCAGGCTACAGCGAACATAAGTTATATGTGCGCCCGCCACATTTCATGTGGCGAGGTCTCGCCGCTGTTTCCAGCGGCGGAAATTAATGTCCGAGCTGCGGAGGGAAAATATCACCAGACATTTTCCCGACTTCCTGCAGCCGGACGCAATCAGATGCTTCAAACCATCCAATATTATACCCTCATTGTGGTTTACAACACTGGTTTTATATATAATTTTTCAAAAATTCAGTAATAGAAACAATCTCTATCTTGCGGAATTTTTTTAAATTAAGTAAATGCTTATCCCCGCTTATAATATAATCCGCCTTACCGTCAACTGCGGCAGATAAAAATTTATTGTCGGAGGGGTCATCTTTAATGACATCAATCGCGGTACTTACCTTTACCGGTTTAATAAAAGGAACCAGTTCTTCCTGCAGCAAATATTTTATTTCTTCGTTAGTAAGATTAAACTTAGGATAAGAAAGCACTTTAATATATTCCGTGATCATCTCTTTTGAGGCTAAAAAAACAACGCGGCCGTTTTTCCACAAAGAAAATATTTCATTTGCCTGCCCTTCGAACAACAAAGCCGATATCACAACATTCGTATCTATAATTACTTTGCGGGTTTTTACTTCTTTCTTGCCCATTCAATTGCCTTCTCAATATCGTTTTCGGAAACCCCTAATGAAGATATTTTCTCCCTTACTCCCGAAAGCATAGATTCTTTTGCCGGCTTTATCCTGACAGGTGTCAAAATTATCCTGCCTTTACTTTCCGCCACATCAAAGTAACGGAAATCGACGAATCCATCCATAATTTTTTTCGGCAGGGTAATCTGATTCTTTATGGTTTTTTTACAAAGCATATTGTTCACCTCCATATAAAGCATATCATATCACAAGAAAAACGTCAAACAAGCATTCCTTGTTTCCTTACTTCATTACTATCAAAAGCGACAAATAATCACACGGCGACACAAAGGGATTAGGGAAAAGGTTCATCCCCACGCGTTATTGCGCAAGCAAAAGCGGTTTCAAACTGAATTCCGGGCCGTTGATAAAAATCCAAACAAGAATAATGGGCGTTTAATACCTTCCGATTCATACCCATCGGACAAAATGACTTTGCGGCCCGGTTTAAATCCTTTAAACTGCTGGCGGCCTTTACCCTTGCCGCCGATTTCAAAAACAAACATCTCTTTATCCCGCAAAACGTAATCCGGGATTTTTTCTCCTCTGGTAGATTTCAGGTAAGATATCTCAAACCCGGCAGCCCTGGCTGCCTCGACAAAAAAATCCTCCCGTAATCCGCCTATACATTCCTCATACGTGCGAAACAAAAGGCGGTAGGGCAAAGCCATGACAATCTTCGGCTCTTTTAGTACGCCTGTTCCCTGAGGCATCACGCGATGCAGAATAAAAGCCCGTTCAAGCAGTGCCGTATACTGCTCTGCTTTATATTTTGTAATTCCCAGATTTCTTGATAACGAAGAATAATTAATTCCGTCAATAGCGGATTTACCGACAAAAGACACCAGCTTCCTGATTATATCCAATTCGTTCATAGTTATCTTGGAAGCACGGGCAATATCTTTATAAATCACCGTCTGCAGAATGTTATCCAAGAGCGCCTGCGGGGATGTTTCATTGAGGGCAAACGGCATCAATCCGCCCCGGATATACTCGCTGAATACCTGCCCGCTCTCCATAACAGAACGGTCAAAACAGCCGTTGACAATATCATCAATAGTCACCGGCGTAACCTGCCGGTCAAATCTGAAAAAAATATACTCCCGTAATGAAAATGGATATAATGTTTTGAGAATCACCCGCCGTGAAAGATCATGCGCAGACTGGTACAATGCCAGGGCCATTGAACTGGTAAAAACTACCTTAACGTCCAGAAAATCATAAATCTTCTTTAATCCCGCTTCAAATCCGGAGCGCATATGCACCTCATCCAGAAGAAACAGCTTTGCTTTTAAAATATGGTGGACATCCTTGACCGTTTCAAACAAGTCATCAGAAAAGGTATCCAGCGAGAGATAAAATGTATCCGGATGGTTCAAAGCGATCTGTTTAAGCAAAATAGTTTTTCCCGCGCCGCGCGGCCCGGCAATTCCGGTAAAATGCCGGCCATGCTCTATGCCGAGATCATTATAAAGAAAACGCCTCTTAGGGTACCGTTTACCGTCTTCACGGGCAAGCCGATCAAGTTCAATTAACGGGCCTAAATCGATCATAATTTTCCCCTCTCCTCATTTGTTTATTCAATGAATGATAGCCATAATATTTTACAAATAATATACCACTATTAATGCATCTTGTCAAATTACTTTACTAAATGTCTAACATTATGATTAATTATCTTATAGTCCGGCAACTGTAGTAGTCCCTTATAAATTTACACATGTAGATCATGTAGCGAATGTAGGAAAGAAATATTTTGAGTCGGCTAACAAGAAACTTCGCGCGCCAACAAAATTGGTGCACTCAGAATTCTTCCTTACGAAGTTTCAGTGGTTAGGAAAGTTTTATACTTTCCTACACCATAAAAAAAGCTTCCTTCGATAAGGTCTATATGCTCTCCATTGCTTCCTATCTTTCAGCCACCAAGACACGAAGCTACTTAGAGATTTATTTTCTTCGTGCCTTAGAGCCTTTGTGGCAAACAATTTTTTGCCTAAAAATGAGTCCGCAGGGATCCCCTTTTCCAAAGCCTCAAGCACGATTTTCGCGCATGCGATAGCATCGGACTTCGCGTCATGGTGCTTGAGCGGTATGCCAAAATAGCGGCATACGTCTGATAATTTAGTCGGATACACCCCCCATAAACGACGCGCCAGTTTCATCGTGCATAAATATTCAACGTCCGGCGGAACAGCACCGGTCATAGCGCAACAGGCATGCAAAACCCCGCGGTCAAAAGACGCGTTATGCGCGGCAATAAACTCTACTTTATCCAAATGTTTCTTGATTTTCGGCCAAAGGTCGGCAAAGCCGGGCTGTTTCGCCACGTCTTCCCAGTAAATCCCGTGCAGATAAGAAAAAATAAAATCCCGGCGCGGAGGCCGGATAAGAAAGGATTTTTGTTCCGAGATCTTTCCTTTTTCCGCGATGACTATCGACACCGAACACGCGCTGTCACGGCCGTAATCCGCGGTTTCAAAATCTATCGCCGCGAAACGCTTAAATGTTATCGGCATAGCCTTGCGGCGTTTATTCATAATTCAACCGGCCCTTCTGCGTTTTTAAGATCGTTATCCAAAATTTCCTCTACCGGATAAAAATATACCAGTTTTAGCCCGCTTATTTCATCCCCACGTGTGTGGGGAACATCTTAACTTATTCGCAGTTTCGGAAACCTTTTTCGGTTCATCCCCACGCGTGTGGGGAACATTCTTAATGCCCGTGTATCCATTACCCTTCCTCCGGTTCATCCCCACGCGTGTGGGGAACATTGCAGGGCATCGCCGTCTTGCTGCACCGCCAGCGGTTCATCCCCACGCGTGTGGGGAACATGGCAACTGGATTACTCAAAAACCTGATGAAAACGGTTCATCCCCACGCGTGTGGGGAACATAATACGCCAGCCCCATCTCTCTGCCAGCCTCACGGTTCATCCCCACGCGTGTGGGGAACATCGACTGGTGAGCGACCAGAAAATCAATCGCCGCGGTTCATCCCCACGCGTGTGGGGAACATAAAATGGCAATATATGAGATTACGTCAAACGGCGGTTCATCCCCACGCGTGTGGGGAACATGGAGTATAAGGGGCAGGACAAAGAGGAGATGTCGGTTCATCCCCACGCGTGTGGGGAACATGCTTTCATTCCGTCATCCCAAAATGCCCTATCTAGGTTCATCCCCACGCGTGTGGGGAACATATTATCCCCCCGACCTTACAATGCAAGTATGCCGGTTCATCCCCACGCGTGTGGGGAACATCATTTAATTGTTACAGATGCGGATTATTTCAGCGGTTCATCCCCACGCGTGTGGGGAACATACAACGGCTTACCTGCTGTTCCACGTCTTAGCCGGTTCATCCCCACGCGTGTGGGGAACATTAGCACTTGGTACGCTATCCATGTCGCAGAGACGGTTCATCCCCACGCGTGTGGGGAACATACTTCTATTTTCACTTTAAATGGCTCTAAAAACGATCTTTATTATTTTAACCGGTTGGTAACCTAAAAAAACTCCTACCAAATCAACTATTATTGGTCTGGCTTTCATGTTTTTCCTCAGGGGTGAAAGACACCAATTTCAATCCATCCATCTCCACAGGTATACGCCGGTTTTTACCTAATTTGGAATTGCCGGCGGTTCATCGCCGAACCGAAATCGGTACATTTGCTTTACCACTTTCAACCGCGCGTCTTCATCAAAAGCAAGCCGCGCCTGATATAAAAGCCTGTCCGCCCGCGCTCCGCCCGGCTGGCCCGCTGAATACAAACGAACACCGGCCTCTCCTATCCAGCAGATCAAGCATCCTACGCGCGCCGCCAGCGCCACAGCCGCGTGAGATATCCTTGTCCCCGGCTCAAGCATCAAGCAGGAAACCCCGCCCACCGGGATATGCGTACGCACGCCGTTAACATCAACCACCACAAACGCGCCGTCAAGGACATCAAGGTTGCCCTTTTCCACATAAACCAGAGACACTCGTTCCTTGATCGTAATCGGCGACAATTTAGGCAACAAAGGATTATTTCCCGTACTCATCAGTATTATTTCCTATCTTTTTGCTCAATCACTTTAACGCTTTTATTCACGACCAATAACTTCATCTGCGCGATCGCGATATCATTGTGCGCGTATGTCCCCCATATCGTCCCGATTTTGAAATAATCCCGATTGCGTTTGTTTTTTCAATCCACTGCTTTGCTGTCAAAACAAAACTATTAAGCCCTGCCTGTTTTTTAAACCCATCGAATTCGACGGGTTTAAAATCAGGATTATATATCTCTTCCCATACGCCCAAGAACTCTATGGTATTTCTGTTTCGCAACCAATTCCGTATCAAATCATCGGTTCTCTCTGAATTTTTATACCGCGCTATATCAGTAAGACAAATATAATCCTCTTTTTGGGTAACTTTTAAAATAGTAATTTCCGTTCCCTTAACATCAATTTTCGGCATCAACAAACCTCCTATATGAAGCTATGCCTCTTTTTAATTCATCGTTCATATTTTTCGCACCAGCATCAGGCCGCAGCCAAATCCTTTTTCCGGTCCAACCCCTTCAAAAAGCACATTACCAAATAACTTTTGATCGATAACCTCAAGCGCGCCGGTAATATCAACTATACTATACCGCACCGGCTTACCGCCCTTTGCTTTATTAAATCGGATTTGCTGATAACCGTCTGCTCTAAATTGTAAAATCTTAAAACCGTTTTGTTGTGCTCGTTTTTCAAACCACCTGCCGCATAAATCAGCGATTAACTCCTGTATAGATACTTCCCTGTTACTATCATTCGCGCGCGCTTTGTATTTAGCGTCCATAACTACATCGTGACGTTTACCATCCCGCTTAATCGTCGGATTTATTCGCACGCTAAACCCAATCTTCATTCCCGTCTCTAATCTTGGAGCGTAATCTTTACTTTCTATTCGCCATAATCCTTTGGCATTGTTAGGCGCGCGGCTGGAAACCGTATACACAAGCGGCACACGGCCAACGAAATCTAAGCGGTATAGAAAATCACGCCTGCGGTCTGGATTATCACCGAATAAATCCCACACTGTCTGATGCAGAGCATACCCACCGGCAAATATTTCCTTAAATGCCGCTGATTTATTAAAAATCATTTTACTTATAATCATATTTCCTCCGGTTATATTAACACGGCATGCCGTTCTTTTCGCGTATCAAACTGCCAGCGGCCGCGCGATAACGGTAAATCCCTTCTTTCAAAAACATGCTGCTGCTCAATCCCCGCAACCGCGTCTTCATCCCAATATAACATTTTTTGCTCGACAGGCTTAAATCCCAACAATTGAATATCTGAAAATTTACCTTTTGCTAAAGCCTCAACCAGCGAAACCGCATCAACAACCTGCGCTTCAAACGGTAAGGCAGCCGGACAAGATTTACGGCCAAGATACGGTACGAATTCCGGCTGTTCCAGTTTTTCCTTGATTTGCTCCTGGCTCCATTCGCCCTGTTTTCTCTGCCATAATACAATTATATATAAGCCGTCAGCGCGATAATCCCGCGTTGAGAGAATCGTGTTTAACTCGCTTTTCTCGCCGGAAAGCTCTTGCCGGCGCGTACAATACCGCTCTTTACCCGAAGGAACTTGCGCCGTATGGTAATCCGATAAAGGATACCCCATAAATTCAACCTGTACCGCAAAGCCTATCCCTTCAGCAAGAAATTTGTGCTTTTCTTCCTCATCCCTGCGAATACCCATTGCTCCTGCAACAAGCCCTAAAACCGCCGACTTCGTAGGATGAGTAAAACTTGGCCGCGTTTCCCCGACCGCGATATCACCCCAGGAACTCATCGGCCCATAAAGACGGAATAATAAATATTTCATAGCCACCTCATTTTTCGACACAGTATTTTTTTAAACCTTCCAATGCCCCTTCGCCTTTTACCGCGTTTAATTCATACGGTTCAGTTTCATCTCCATATACTTTATTAAATGTTTCCCTCGTCTTTTTAATTATATCCACCGCGCTATCAGCGACATCATCACCGTTTACCGGCTTTAAAAACGCGCATGCCAAAGAACGCGGCTGTTTATCTCCTTTTTCAGCTAAAACATATGACGCGTATGCCCGTGAAGCAAAACTATTCTGCTTGCCGATAGGCGAAACCGTAACCGCGGATTCCACCAGCACGGAAATAGCTTTTTTAGCCAATTCTTCATTATTACCAAGATTTTCTTTTAACAATGCACGGTCAATGCACACATACAGATAAAACAAACCCGCGCCAAACTCCGCTTCTCCAATATGCCCAGAGCCGGAATGTTCTTCGTGTTTATTCAAATCGTCCACCGCGCTAAAATAATCGTCTTCCACCGCAACCTTATGTACCGTAAAAGCATGCGCTACCTGCACCGCGGCTTCAGCGTTGAATGCGGGATTATCCGCAAGCATACGTCCAAACATAGCAATATCTGCCGCGCCATGATTCTTTCGCAATAATTTTAATTCTTCGTCAGAGGGCCCACTTTTTCTGCCAATCATACTTTTAACCAAACTATCTATGGCAATAATTTCTTCCGTTGAAAAATGCGCTAATTGTCTAATCTCTAAATCGCTCAGCGGATCTTTCTTGTCCTCATCTTTTCTTTTGCCAAATACCTCGGCTATTTTTGCTGCCCATTCTTTCGCCTCTTTTTCTTTAATCCCTCCAGATATAATGTCCTTATGAATTTTCTTTCCCATTTCTTTTGTTCGCGTACCGATATGCCCGGCCAACGCGGCTTCAAACACCTCCGCTGTCCGCCACGCCCGCTTTAAACATTGCGATGATACGCGCAAACGCTGTACTCCGCCAATAACCACTGTTTTCGGCCGGCCAAGGTCGTCCCGATTTAGATTCGACGGGCCGTAATTAGTAAGAATATGAAGCTGAATAAACTTATCCATAGCAATCCTCCTTATTTTTTTGTACTCGCGTTATCGTAATACGCATACGCCAGTTCTTTTTTTGTTTTTTCGTTCCACCAATACACTGTTTTAGCCAAATCAACCACATTTACCGCGCCGTTAAGCTGGCGAATAATACGTATCATAGTGTGATATAAATCTTCCCTGTCTTTAATAGCCAGCAGTTTCCTAAACCGTAAACTGCTGATTTTAGGATTTTTACTCCCTGCCTTACACTCTGCCATCTGTTCAACAATTCCTCCCCCCCAGTTTTCTTTCACATGCGCGCATAGTCCCGCTACGCTGGCCAGCGCTTCTTTGTCAATATTCGACGCCTCTAACATGGCATATAAGCGATGGTATGCCGGCAAAAACACCACTTCCGTCGGGTTATGCGCGCGGCGAAGCTCTGCCCTTGCGCCGCTATCATGCTCAAGCGCCTTATACCACCGTAAAACAACGCCGACATCAAAACTGCTCATTATTCACCCCCTCGCGTTATTTGTTTCTTTTGCGCCAATCCTAAATAATTTTCTTTTGATACTACCGGCCGACCTAATTTTTTTTCAAGTTCTTTGCGGGCATTACCGGCAATGCTTCCTCCTACCGCAGCATCAACCTTTAATTTAGGCACGCCCCGCGAATTTTCATTGCGAGTTATTTCTGTCGTGGCGCGTTCGCCAAGCATCGTAAAAATCAGCTCAAAATCATTCATATGGCTTTGGCTATAGGAAGCCAAACCACTGCCCTCTGTCTTGTGGTCGCGCAGATTATGCTGTTTTAAGCCTTTAATCTTTTTATGCCGGCTTGGGGTAATACCAAAAGCCGCTTTAGATATCTCCGCGGTCAATATTTTATAATCTTTTTCCTCCCGCGCGCCGCGCTTCTGCCATTCATCGGTCAATTCCGCCCGAATAGCAATCCCGCGCATGCGTTTTTCAATCCAATCGTCGCTGTAACCTTTAAGCTTATACAATATCCTCGTACGTTTAGTAGCTAACTCAGGATCTTCTATCTCCTGTATCCGCTCATAGCCGACCTTGGCCAGCCAGCGCTTAAGCGGTTCGGCCTTTGGAGATGGGATTGATTGAATAATACGTAACATTCCTTCGGTATCGGCACAGTCGGTTTCACGCATTTTCCCGTCCGGAGCAGGCAATTTCAACCTGTGACAAAATGTCACGACTTCGCTTCCCTCCTCATTTAACCTCTGTTTAAGCTTTCGCCAATAAGCACCGGCATCCGGGCTGTCTGTAAGCACAGCCGCCACATCCACAACCGAAAACCACCACTCTTTATTATGCAGAATTTTTCTGATCTGCTTTCCCCTGAATAAAGCTATTTCAGTTCCCACGCGCACCTCCCTATTTCGG
>JAHIOQ010000007.1 GCA_018895275.1 Candidatus Omnitrophota bacterium | reverse complement strand
TGTCCTCTGTCCTCTGTCCTCTGTCCTCTGTCCTCTGTCCTCTGTCCTCTGTCCTCTGTCCTCTGTCCTCTGTCCTATTGTTGTCTTATCTGCCTACTGCATACTCCTTACTGCTTACTTGTTCTATGAGCCATTAACCGTTCTATTCTCCACTGCCCACCGCCGCATGGTATATGTCTATAAGATTACGGCTAAGCAGCGTACGTTCGAATTTCCCCTCGACAAATTGCCTGCCTATCCTGCCCATTTGCGGCCAAATCGAAAAATTGACAATCAAATATTCCAAACGTTCCGCCAAGGCCGCGACATCACGTTCCCCTACGAGAAATCCCGATTTACCATCCAGCACGCCCTCCGGAATCCCGTTATGCAGAGTTGAGAGAACCGGCAAACCGCAGGCCTGTGCTTCCTGCAGCACCAGCGCCTGGCCCTCGCGGTCCTCATTTTTTGCCGTCACGCTGGGAAGAATAAAGATATGCGATTGCTCATACAATAAGCGTGCTTCATCCTGGGTTATATTTCCAACAAATAAAACCTGCGGTTCTACTCCCAGTTCCGCAACAAGAGACTCTAATTCACCACGCAGGGGCCCGTCTCCGGCAATCGTGTATCGAATATCTTTGTGCTTCTTTAGGACATTCGCCACCGCCTTAATCGCATAGGCGTGGCCTTTTTTCTCCACGAGCCTGGCGATAGTCAATAAACGTACAGGCTCTCCCGGCTTAAGCGTCTTTTCGCTGTATTTAAATTCCTCTATATTCAGGCTTTCCGGAATGATATCCATTTTCTCTCTCGGACAGCCTAAAGCCACAGCCTGTTTTTGGGTAAAGTGCGTGTTTGCCGTAAAGCGCGTGCCTTTAGCAAACAACTCTTTATAAACATCCTTTCCCGCTTCCAGCGGATAATTATTCACGTCATAGCCGTGAAAGCTGGTCAGGACCTTACCGCTGACGCCTAATTCCGTAAGCTGCACTCCCAAAACACCGTTCGGGCCAAAGTGGCAATGCAGTACATCAAAACGCTTGCCTAAAAAAGGGGCCAGGGCATAAATCAACCGCACATTCCCGTATTTAAATACATTCAACGCCTTTAATACCATCACGGGAGCTTTATAGGCATGCATAACGGCCAAAAATACCGCCTTGCTCAGCCGCAGTATCCGGTTGGCCGGCAGAGACACAAGATAACTCGTCCTTTTCCTTAATCCGTATTTTTCCACATCCGCATGTTGTTTTTCCGAAACCGGAACCAATTGGGAAAATATCTCCACATCATGGCCGGCATCAATAAGCCCGGTGATCTGGTTCAGTATAAACGTCTCGGAAAGCACGGGAAACTCCGTTACCAAAAAAGCAATCTTCATCTCATCTTTTCCTTAAAAGCAGGCAATTTATTTTCCAATTAAGAAACGGGATATGGTACCTTAGCTGTTCATCCCATCTTCGCCGGTACCTTTCTCTATCTTTTATCCGCACTATCTTTTTATCCACAATCTCCATGTCGTCAAACAAATTGAGAAGCCTCTGCATCGAAGGCCGAAACCGCGTATCAATCGGGTCCGGGTGGTAGCGGTATGCCCCAGGCACGCTCACCAAAAGAAACCCTTTCTCTTTAACGAGGCCTTTAAGCAGTAAAGCTACCTGTTCCGGACGCGTAACATGTTCCAGCAGATTAGCGCAAATGACAAGGTCAAATTTTCTGCCGAGCTCTTCTGCTTTCAACGTGTTCACGTCACAGGCATAATCAATCCCCTCTCCTGCCTTTGCGTCCAGATGATAGACATGGATCCCCTTTTGTTGCAGCGGCAGGAATACCTCTTCTTCTATATACGGCTGCCGGCAGCAGCGAAAATCCCTGGTCGAAGAGCCGACATCAAGCACCTCCTTAAGCATTGCCGGCGCACAACGCTCTAAAACCCCTCTGATCCATAGCGCTTCTTCCCTTACCACTAACTCTGTCCTTTCTGCTGTGCCTCAACAACCCTACGCTGTTTTATCCGGAGAGTTGTCTTTAATTTTTGCAGCCGCAGCCGGCTGTACAGCGAACGCGCAAACGTGCGCGGATGCGCCGGCATGCAGAGTAGCAGCCGCAGCGGCCGGCGGAAAAGATTATTTGCCTTTATGCCGTTTTCTATCGTTTCTTTTATTTCTTTTATTTCCACCGCGCTAAAATAGTCGGACTTTAAGGAAACTGAGGAGTAAAAATCATATTCGCTCCATGCCTGCGCGCAGATAAGATCCTGTTCCCGGGCAAAATCGAATATGCGCGTTCCGGGAAAAGGCGTAAATATGGAAACATGCAGGCCGTCGCAATAAATCTTTTCCAGCAAATGCACCGTATCCAGGATATCCCGCGGCGTTTCGCCCGGACAGCCAACCATAATAAACGCCAATACCGGCATTTTTTCTTCATAACACATCTTAAACGCGGCAATTATCTTTTCAACGGTTATACCTTTATTAAGTACCGTACGCAATAACCGCGCCGACCCGGATTCCACCCCTAAGTCCAGGCGCCGGCAACCGGAGCGTTTCAAAAGCTGCAGCATCTCGCGGTCAAGCACGTCAATCCTTGACTTGCAGTTCCAGGAAAAAACCAGCTTTTGCTCCTCGATCAAGGCGCAAAGCTTTTTAACCCAGTCCTTGTCCCAGGTAAACGTATCGTCATGAAAACGGATAATCTTATTACCATATACCTTAAAAATCGATATGATCTCCGCCATTACGTTTCCCGGGCTTCTTAAGCGCACCTTGTCGCCGAAAAGCCTTTTAAGCGTAGGCTGGCAAAAAGAACAATTAAACGGGCAGCCGCGCGAACTAATCATGGTTATTTCCGGAAAATCAAAATAACGCCTGTCGAATAAATGACGTCCGGGAAACGGAATTGAATCCAAATCATCTATAAATTCCCGCCTCCCCGAATACACGACACTGTCTTCCTTGCGGTAATAAATACCTTTGACCTGGGAAAACGGCTCCTTGCGTTCTATACACCGCGCAATCTCCGACAAAGCACACTCTCCTTCTCCGGCCACAACAATATCCGCCTGCGACTCGGAAAGCGTCTGTTCCGGCAAAATCGTAGCGTGCGGGCCGCCGATAACAATAACCGCTCCGGGAACCGTTTGCCGGCACAGCTTTGCCGCGGTAAACGCATCATCGGCAAAGGTTGTCTGACAGGTGATACCGATAAGCGCCGGCTTTACATCACGCAAGCGTTCCTCCAGAAAGGAAAAACTTTTTTCAAACGTCAAATCTATGATACAGACATGATGCCCCTGCTTTTCCAAAACCGCGGCAAGGTATCCCAGCCCCAGCGGCGGAGAATGTTCCCCGTACTTTAACCGCGCGAATATCAATGCAACCGTTATCGCCATATCAATATCTCTTTATATTATTTAAAATAGAAAAAATATCATACCCCCACCGCTTGCCCATAAGCAGCGCCATGCCCAGATAACTGCCGGCACCGGCCGCTAATACAAGGCCAAAAACCGCTATGTCCGAATAACGGCAATATCGCAGCAGAATAATTCCAATAACAACCATTATCCCCGTCAAAAGAAACGGAAAGATGATAAACCCAAGAAATTTAGTAATATCGCAACGAATAATATTGACTATTTTAATACTCGCGAGAACGGCAATTAACAGGTTCGGTATCACCGTAGCCATAGCCGTACCGGCAATCCCCCAGCGCACGGTCAAGGGATAGATGATCAGCGCCAGGAATATCAGTTGGATAAAAGACAACTGCGTCAAAATACGCGGTTTGCCGACGGCATTGAACACCGGCCCGGTCGTCGCCGCATACGAGCGGATAAGGCCGAAAACACACAGTACCTGCATGGCCGGGATCATTGATTCCCACTTAGGGCCTAAAAATATCTTTGTAAAAAGCGGTGATAAAATATAGATCAAGCCGGCAATGGGAAAAGACAAAAAAGTAGAAACCTGCAAAACACGCAAATAAGCCTCCCGCAAACGCGGAATATCATCCTGCAGCTTAGAATAAGCCGGAAAAGTTACCTGGCCGATGACATGCGTCACCTGAGTTGCCGGAAGATTGGAAATTCTATAGGCCATCTGATAAAGCCCCAATGCCGCGACTCCCAGCACTTTTCCCACCAGTATATCATCGCCCTGGATAATTAAGAATCCTATTATCCCGTAACCGATTACCCATTTACCGAAACTCATAAGGTTTCGTATCTTCGGGATATTCCATTCCAGCTTCGGACGATAGGGATGGAACCGGTATGAAAAAATTACAATAAATACCGAGCAGACGATCGCGCCGATTACCAGGGCCCAGACATTTCTTAAAATAAATGCCGCGGCAATCGTGGCCGCAAGCGCGATAAGCTCGGGAAGGAAACTTAACGCAAACTGCTTGCTGAAATCCATCTCCTTTTGAAAATAGATCACGCCGATATTACGGAATCCGTCGATCAGCTGCGTTAACGCGAATACGCGGATAATAATTATTGACCTCGGTTCTTTAAAAAAAACCGCGGCCGGCGGCGCCGCGGCATAAATAATAAAAAACAGGAACAGCCCGCGCAATATCTGAACTGTCCATGCCGTATCCAGGTACTGCTCTACATTATCCTTCTTTTGAATCAACGCGCTGTCAAAACCCGATTCAATAAAAATAGCCAATATCCCGGTGATCAGCGAAGCAATCCCCAGCAGCCCAAAATCTCCGGGAGATAACAACCTGGCAACAACAATCAGTCGAATCAGGCCAAGCAGGCGTTCGGCAACACGCAGACTAAAAATCCAGGCGCCGCCGTGAACCACCTTCCGGGAAAGCGATTCCGGCTGGCCTGAAAATAGTTTTTTTTCTTCCAAGGTGCCTCCCCCGTTCAAACAGCAGTCGTTCATTCAAAATAACCAAACAAATAATTTCTGTTAGTCTTTTCTATCTTTTTGTTTATGCTATTCCCTCCGCGCTTATGCCTGCAGCATCTTTTCTTCCCGGTTTATTTCCGGCAGCATAACCACAATCGCCAGAAGAAACCAAAAAGGTTCCATAATTCGAATCAGGATAAATGTTGCTGCCGCAAAGGAGTGCACAAGCAAACTCACAAATCCGGCGATAAACCCCGCGGTCAAGCCATGGCCGAAATTATCTTCTCTTAATTCGGATAAGGATTTGAACGCGCTGCGGGTAATCGCCAAAAGAAGCAGAAAAAAGGCCACTGTACCGACAATCCCCACTTCGATAAGCACCCGCATATATTGGTTATCCACAACCGAACCGGCGCTGCCCGCGCCGTTACCCAGAATCGGCGAACGCGCCCAATGCCTAATACTGTCCTTCCACGTATCGACACGCGCCGCGGCGGATTCATCCATCGTTATCTTTTTACCCAGCACCGTACGTTTCGTCTGGTCGCTAAAGGTATAGGATATGCGCTGATAAACATATTTCGGGAATATAACGGAAAAGAGCATGATAAACAGTAAGGACACGATCAGCAGCATCTGCTTGCCCCTGCGGGATAAAAACATAAGCACTAAATAAGCGGGGATAAACCCGAACCAGGAACTCCGCGATAAGGTAAACAAAAGCGCCGGAAAGGAAACGCACATGCCTAAAGAAAGTATTAATTTTTCGCGAAAAGACGAGCTGTTTAGGATGATCCCCGTAGTAACCATCATCATCAACGTCAAATACCCTCCCAGAGTATTCGGCTCTCCTGACTTGCCTTCAAAAGGCGCGGTTACCCGCTCCGCGCCGGAAAAATGCATAAACCAGGCATAAATACTGATGACCAGCCCAACGCCAAGCATGGCGTAGACAAAGGATTTTATTTGTTTCCTATCTTTCAAAATATTAACCACCATGAAATACAATAGAAAATATTCGCAATACTTAAGCACATAAAAAATACTTTCTTTCCAGCGTACCGTCCCCAGCAAAATACCGAACAGAGTGGAAATAATACAGATAAAAACATAGATCACGATCGGCTGGTTAAGCGGCGTAACCTTTGTGACCCCCAGCTCCTTATTCACCGCCATCCGCGCCATCCAGCCCAAAAACACCACAAATAACATCACATCATCAGCACGCAACACCACCGATCTTCCCCTTACCCCGCCGACGCTGAACTCCGGGGAAAGCAGCATGAAGAATATAAGCAGAAACAGGGCAAAATCCGTATTGGTAAAAGCGATGATAAAAAAAATCGGCGCCAGAAGAAAGAGAAAAGGCATAAGCGAAAGCATGGAATGGACATTATAAACAACAATAATCAGCGCGAGGAATAAAAGAAAAAGAATAATACCGAAGTTGATATTTCCGTTAGTATGAGACATTAGCCTTTCATATCGACTATCAAGTACTTTGTCCCTTGTGCACATCATCCTCACCCACCGACAATATTCCCGCATCAGCTTTCCTTGGTCTTGTATTTGTACTCGTTTTCCAAATGACCGCTCAAACGATATTCCCGAACACGTCATAACCATACGTCTGCACTATACTACCGCTATCATCGCTTATCCGCGTGGCATTTTCAAGCATTAAATTGTGATACGTGGCTGTGCCGTTCCATCTGCTCACCAGGCCGCCGATGCCTCCGGCAATATCCGGTATGCGCGTGTATGCCGCTAAGGTATTACCCGAGATGAGGGGGACGTTGTTTGATTAATTGATATTCAACAATTTCTTCAAAATCCCTTTTTCTTTTTCAATTATCATCCCTCTACTTACACCACTGCTTGCCACTGATTCCTTAATCTT
>JAHIOQ010000120.1 GCA_018895275.1 Candidatus Omnitrophota bacterium | reverse complement strand
TCCGGTGCGTCTTAAGATAGTGAAACTGTCTGGTTATATTTTTTTTGGCTTTTAAGGTGAAAAACTATTTTAAAAAGAGGAATCATTTTGCAGGAGAGGTGTTTTTTCTCTTGACAGTTAACTCAATAGGTGACCCCTCTGTTTTTTTTCTCTGTTTTGCTTTGCCTCTGTTTGTGACCCCTCTGTTTGACCTAGTGATTAATCCTGGTCCAAAGGCAGGAAGTTTATTTGAAACAAATACATTAATTCAACAGTCAATTTAAATAGGGTTCCTTGTTTCTTGTTACAGGCCTCTCAATTAAGATGTGAGAGGCCTGTAACTTTTGGCTCTTTCGTAAATTTTGCTTTGTTATTTTGCTTTTTGCGTTTTGATTTTTAAATTTAACCCCACACGGGTTGCAGAAAGCCATGGCTGTAAAGCCGTGGATGAATGCGGATACTCTCGTGTAAGCGAGAAACAGACAAAGCTGCATCCCCACACCTATATATAAGTTATGGGGACATACATGTAAAGGTGGGGATGTTTACCGGAGTTAACTTATCAGAAAAATTTAGGGTAAACTCCAGATCCATTTACCTTGCCTTCTTACTTTTGACCTGATATAATAATTTTAACTCTGAGGAAAGAAAAAATGTTACGTTATAATTCCAAACAAAAGGTAAAATCAGGGATTCCTCTGGGCGGGATTGGCGCCGGAAAGCTGGAAATTACGCCTTATGGAACGATTGATTATATTACCTGCCAGAATAACTGGAGCAATCCTATATTTAACGCGGGCAATAAGGAAAAAGGCAAGGCGCAGGGAATTCCCGGTTTTCATTTTGCCTTGCGTGTCGGCACGCAGGCGGCAAATATATGCCGGCTATTGCAGACGGAAAAAATTCAGCATTACGCAACGGTCAAGTCGATTGATTATGAAGGTGATTTCCCTTTTGCCCGGCTGGTTTATCATGACGATAACCTGCCCGTGGATATATCTCTGTGCGCCTATTCTTTCTTGATTCCGGGAGATGTGAAGAATTCCGGGATTCCCGCGGCGGTTTTTGAATTTACGCTTACGAATAATATCAATAAAGAAATTGAAGCTGGATTGCTGATGTGCGCCAGGAACCTGATCAGCAGGCATTCCGTAGGGCGGATGAATTTTTCCGGTACGGACAACGGCATAACCGGTTTGAATTTTACGCACGCGAGCCCTCTTGCCGCGGATGAAACTGCCGGAGACGTGTTTATCGGCGTCCCTGCCGCTAGCGGGGAGGTAAGCTATTGGGCCGGATGGAATTTGCAGAAGGATAATTTCTATTTTGAAAAAAATATCGGGCTTGATGCCTTTGAATACTTTGAGAAAAACGGAAAACTGCCGAATTGTGATATGGAGGCTCCGGTAGAAAGCCAAAGCGTGGAACTTGGCGGGGCATTATCCGTACGCGTCGGATTAAGGCCGCAGGAATCTAAAAAGATCTCTTTTATATATGCCTGGCATTTCCCAAATCATTTCCTCGGCCACGCTTACGAAAAGTTTTTCCGTAAAAGCCGCGAGGTCGCGGTTTATGTGGCCAAAGAAAAAGACGTATTGAAGAAGGCAACCGCGCAGCTGCCGGCGATCCTGGAAAACATGGGGCTGGAGCCTTGGCTATCCGGCGCGTTGATGAATAATCTTTATACCCTTTTCTCCTCTACCTGGCTGACAAGAAACAATGACTTTACGATGTATGAAGCGCCGCTGATATGCCCGCTGATGGGTACCTTGGATGTGTATTTTTACGCCTCGGTGGCTTTGGGGCTTCTTTTCCCGCAGCTGGATAAAAAGGCTTTGATGTTATTTAAGAAAAATATCCGGTCTTATGGATATGTGCCGCATGACCTCGGCCTGGGCCGGATCGACCTGCCGTCCAACGGCACGACAATTCCGCTATGGAAAGACCTTAACGCGAAATTTATTCTGCTGGCCTACCGCGCCTACCGGGATTCAGGGGACCTGAAATTTTTAAAAGAGATGTATCCGGCGATTAAACGCGCATTGGAGTTTAGCCTTACACTGGATAAAAACAAGGACGGCTTGCCGGATAACGAAGGTTTTGACACGACCTTTGATACCTGGGGATTTAAAGGGCTTAATTCTTATACCGCGGGCATATTCCTGGTGAGCCTTTTGGCGGTAAAGAACATCGCGGAGATTTTTAACGATAAAAAACTGGCCAAGCGCTGTATAACCCTATTTTTAAACGGTAAAAAAACTTTTCAGGAAAAGCTCTGGAACGGTAAGTTTTACATTACGGCAAAAAGTGACGATAAAGATTATGACGCTTGCATGGTGGCACAGTTGACCGGGCAATGGTATGCGTATGTGCTGGGCTTGGGCAGGCTGTTCCCTGAGGAGAATATAAAAAGCGCGATTAAATGGATACTAAAGCTGAATAATAAGGATTCATCTTTCGGGACGACCAATGCGGTCTTTATTAACGGGAAGAGAGACAAAGAATCGTATCATTCGCAGAATATATGGCCGGGAGTATGTTATGCCTTTGGCGCGCTGGCGATATACGAGGGTTTTGTAAAAGAGGGCCTGCAGCTTACCCGTAAGGTATGGGATACCATAGTGGTAAAGAATCGGAACCCCTGGAACCAGTCGGATGTGATTATTGCCGAAGACGGCAGCTTCGGGTTCGGGGATTACTATATGCGCAACAGCGTTATTTGGGCCGTACTCCTGGCCTTGTCCGAGAAAGATGAGCGTGTGGAAAAGGGCTTGGTAAAAATAAAGGAAATAGTACAGGCTTCCTTAATATGAGATATCTTTTTTCTCCGCAGCTTGTTAATCCCCGGGTAATCAATGCCTCCTTAGCGAACCCCGTGTTTTTTCTCTTGTTATTGAGCAGTTGTATATTATTAATCGCGACCATTGCGTTGCGGATCAGCGGGTTCAGCAGGATGTGGGAGAAAAGATGCGCGGTAAGCCTGTTGTTTTCAGGCGCAGCCTTGGCTGTGTGGCTGGCTTATTTCGTAAATCCCCGCTTGTCTGTTTATCATTGGATTCTAATTGTCTGGATAAGTATGTCCGGGGTATTTCTGTTTATAAAACTTTTCATGTTTGTTGAGGAAAAGATATTGTTAAAAAAGTCGCAAAGCTGGCGTTGCCCCCGTTGTAAAGAAATAAATACGAACGTGTTCGTTCAATGCCGAAAGTGCAATGCCTCCCGCAAGAATTAACAAAGATATAAAGAATGTTTGCCACGAAGACACCAAGGCACGAAGGAAATAAATCAAGAATGGTTTATAAATATTTTATAATTTTTTTAGTGCCTTTGTGCCTTAGTGTCTAATCGGATAGGATGTTACGTTCAAATTCTTGGCGGACTTTGCGTCTTGGCGCGGGAAAAAATAAATAGTCGGACACCAGTGCAGATTTTAGCCCTTGAGACTCTGCTTGCAGACTGTGGCTTGTGTCCTGCATCCTGATAGAATTTGAAATAAGCATCTGTGTATGATATAATAATATATTATGGTAGAACATAAGATAATCGCCTCAAATAAGAAGGCGGCACATCAATATGATATTATCGAAAAGCTGGAGGCGGGGGTAGAGCTAAAAGGCACGGAGGTGAAGTCGCTCAGGCTTAATAGGGTTGATTTAAAAGACAGTTTTGCCCGTATCGAAAAAGGCGAGGTTGCTCTTTATAATTTATATATAAGTCCTTATGATAAAGGGAGTTATAATAATGCAGACCCGCGAAGAGTCCGCAGGCTGCTGCTGCATAAAAAAGAGATAATCAAGCTTATCGGCAAGATCAGTCAAAAGGGATTGACGCTTATCGCTACGACATTGTATTTTAATGATAAAGGCCGGGTTAAAATAGAGCTTGCCTTGGCCAAAGGCCGCAAGTTGTACGACCAAAGAGAAAAGGTAAAAAAACGGGAAACCGATATTAGTTTGCGTAAAGCAAAAAGCTTTCGTCAAAAATGAGGTTTTTCTTACGTCTTAAGTGTTGACAGTTTCGATAGCAGATTTCGTCAATTGGTAACGGTAAGACCTTAAATCTAAATTATTACGTAACCGGCAAACGATACCGATGTGAGTCGTGTTGCGACAGCCTTGCTCATGTGAAACGGGCTTCGTAACCGTAGCCGTTAGCCATGCATTTTTTGGGGGTGACAGGGCTCGACTTAAGTGGATTGATTAAGAGCAGCATGCCGAGGTTGTCGGGAGGCCTCGTTAAACACCTGGCAAAAACATAAATGCTGAAACAAAAGTTCCAGCCAGCATTGATGCGCTTCTCGCAAGGATTGGTGATGGGATTTCCCATCCCAGCTTTGCAGGGGCGCTTCCAATGCCCAGTGTTGCTTTAAGATAAAGCAACCCGTTTGTTTATTCCTGCCTGGGGGGTAGATAAACGTCATTTACAGGATCGTTCCGCCTGTTTGCTTTTGGCATGCGGGATTAAACGTTCAAAAGCTGCCTTTTCGCGTATCCTGTCTGCCGGAGACGCGGAAAGAAAGCCCTAAAAAACAGACTAAGCATGTAGATACTGTTATTGGTTGCTTAAGGACGCGGGTTCAATTCCCGCCACCTCCACCATCCTTCGCTCTGATAAAGTATTATGCCCGAGAGTTCATACAGTCTGCCTGCCTCTGGGCAGGCAATTAGCCGTACGTTCAAGCTGAATTCTTGTGCCTTAGAACCTTTATGCCAAGGAGCTTGATCCCATATAAGCAAAATATCTTCTCTGGGATAAATTTTTCGCAGCTCTCCCAATACTTCATAATTTCAGGCTGCCCCCTCTATTCTTAATATGTATTGCAATTTAGTTATAACTAAGCTATACTTCATATATGGACAAAGAAATTTACAACACACTTCAAGTAAGGGAGTTGTTCCATCTTGAATTCTTACGCTGGCTAAGCCGTAAGATTAAGTCTGAATTCTATGCTCTCAAAGGGGGGACGAACCTAAGATTTTTCTTTAAGAGTTTCCGTTATTCAGAAGATATGGATCTGGATGTGCACACAATCCCTGTTGAAAAGCTAAGAGACATTGTCATGGAAATCTTAAACGCCAGAGCTTTTATGGACAATCTGAAGGCATTTAATATTGCTCAAATCATTCCGACTAATATCGCAAAGGCCAAGCAGACGCAAACAACCCAGCGTTTCAAGATTCATCTTGTCACATATTCAGGGGAAGATCTTTTTACTAAAGTTGAATTTTCACGGCGCGGGATGAAATTAGCGGTTGCCGTCCAGCCCATATCTGATACAATCCTGCGGTTATATAAGCTTGCGCCGCTGGTGGTTCCGCATTATGACATTCATTCCGCGGTGTTACAAAAGATTGACGCCCTTGCCGCTCGCGCGGTGACCCAGGCACGCGATATCTTTGACCTGTTTATATTAAGTTCTCAATATGATGCCACTAAAGGTAAGCAGGCTAAGGATACAGCTCAAATAGCCAAGGCTCACGAAAACATATTCACGATCTCATTTGAACAATTCCGAGACACGATTGTTTCATATCTGTCAACTGAAGATCAAGCGGTATATGGTAATCCGTCGATGTGGGATGAAATAAAATTAAAAACAGCGCGATTTTTAGAAGAAATAGAGGGCAACAGACATGTCTAGACAGAATATATTGGTTTATATAAAACAGTTAAACCGCCCGGTCTTTACGACGAGTGAAATTATTTCCCTGTCCGGGAAATCATCTTCTACCATTACGCAATCTTTGGATTATCTGCAAAAGCAAGGATTGATCATCAAGATTCATCGGGGAATATGGGCTGAGGCCGACAGCCGGGTTAGCGCGTACAGCATTATCCCTTTTTTGACGCCCCGGCACCGGGCTTATGTTTCATTTGTCAGTGCTTTGCATCTGCATGGGATGATCGAACAGATTCCTCAAGTGATTACCCTGGCCTCAACGTCTCATGCAAGGACTGTTCACACAAAGATGGGGACGTTCACAATCCATCAGATAGCGCCGCGATTCTTTAAGGGATTTGATTGGTATCGCGGAGATGGGAATTTTCTGATCGCCCAGCCGGAAAAGGCCTTGGTGGACAGCCTGTATCTCTCAGCGCATAAAAACAAGCAATTCGGTTTTTTCCCGGAAATATCCTTTCCGAAGTCGTTTAGCTTCGCCAGAGCACGTAAGTGGGTGAAATGTATTTCCATTGCGAGTGTGAAACTGTACGTTGAGAAAAAGTTACTTGAATTAGGTTCTATTTATTGATGTTTGCTAAAATGGTGAGGCCTGTCTGCTGAGATTTAAGAACAGTGCGTGCTTATACAAGCGCCGGTGTTAACCCCGTTAGATAATAATTTTGTTCTATCTAACGGGGTGAATCTGTGGTTAAATAGGAAAAGTTTTCTTATCTGCGGGCATCAGCGAAAATCTGCGTCAAAAAAGTTTTGCGGAAAGGCGAGGGGTGAACTTCCCCTGTTTTCGCTCCAATCTTTCTGCTGAATAATGTGCATAATAATGCACAAAAGTCTTGACTAATATGCGATTTAATGGTATGAATATAACCATGGAAAGATACTTATATTCACATATTAAAGCTGATTTGGTAAAGAAAATGGTCTTTATTACGGGCCCTCGTCAAGTGGGTAAGACTTATTTGGCGAAGCAGATAATGAGAGAGTATCGTAATCCGATATACCTTAATTATGACAATAGTAATGATGCTATTGTCATTCAAAAAAGGCAGTGGCCTCTTTCGGCTGATCTTGTTATCTTTGATGAAGTTCACAAGATGAAGAAGTGGAAGATATTCTTAAAAGGAACATTTGATACAAAACCGCCTCATTTGGCCATTCTTGTAACAGGCAGCGCCCGCCTTGATACATTTAGACAAACCGGCGATTCTCTCGCGGGGCGTTATTTTCATTATCGGTTATATCCTTTAACCGTTAAAGAAGTGTGCGGAAAAAATGCCGCAGCGCAGGATGTGCTGAACCGGTTAATGAATGTTGGGGGTTTTCCTGAACCGTATCTTGCCGAGGATGTTTCTGATTCCCAACGATGGCGGAACCAATATTATACTGATTTAGTGCGGGAAGATATTGTTGATTTTAGTCGTATTCATGAAGTACGCGTTATCCGAGTACTGCTTGAACTCTTGCGTTCGCGAGTCGGTTCGCCACTTTCATATAGAGGTCTCGCGGAAGATCTGCAAATTGCTCCGAACACGGTCAGGAAGTATATTTCCATTTTAGAAAGTTTGTATATCATTTTTTTGGTACGGCCTTTTCACAAAAACATTGCTCGTGCCATTACAAAAGAACCGAAAGTATATTTTTTTGACACTGGTTACGTTAAAGGAGACGATGGAATAAGGTTTGAAAATATGGTGGCGGTATCGTTGCTGAAAAATGCCCATTATCATTGTGATGCAAATGGCGAGGTTCAAGAACTTAATTATTTACGCGATAAAGAAGGCAGGGAAATTGATTTTGTCATAGCGCGTGATGGATGTATCCAAAAGGCAATAGAAGTTAAATTGAACGATACTACGCCTTCAAAAAACCTTCATTATTTTAAGCAGAAATATCCGGATTTCCTTTATAACCAGGTAGTTTTTAATTTACGTCAAGCCCGGGAAATTAATGGTATACATGTAGAACCGGCCGCTAAGTGGTTGATGAATTTTTCCGTGTAGTCGGGGCGCGTCGAGTGGACCTGTTTAGCCACACAGAAGTTGAATAGGAAAAGTACTATAATGTAAAACGAAAGAAAAGCGGGCATTTGTTTCAGGGCAGATATAAATCCATATTAGTAGAGAAAGAGAGTTATTTTTTAGAACTGACCAGATATATACATTTAAATCCCCTCAGGGCAAAGATGGTAAAGAAACCGGAAGAATACCGCTGGACAAGCTATAGAGGGTATATCGGAAGGGAAAAAGATGAATATATAGACAGAGAACGGATAAAGGAAATAATGGAAATGTCAGGGCGAAGCTATGAAGAATTTGTAGCCGCAGGCATAGGAAAGGAAATTAACCCATTTAAAGGACTGTATGCCGGATTCATATTGGGGAAAACGCGATTTATAAAAGAGAAATTAGATGAGATAAAAGATCAGGTAGAAGGAAGTAAAGAAGTATCGTACGAAGCAGAAATAAGCAGGGAATTTGCTGCAGATGATATAATAAGAATAATAGAGAAAAAATATAACAGGAAGATAGAGCAAATAAAAGGGCTGAAGAAAGAAAACCGACTGGCAAAAAAGATGGGGATATATTTGTTAAGGAGGTATAGCGGATTAAATAACCGGGAGATCGGGGAAAGACTGGGGATGAACTATTCGGCAGTAAGCAAGGCAGGGATGAGCATAGAAAAAGAGATGGAGACAGATAAGAGAGTAAACAGAGAGGTCAAAGAGCTACTTTCGCAATTCGAGGTCTGACCCCTCTTGACTCCTGACCCCTCTTGACTCCAGACTGAAGAAAAATTAAAAAAAGACAAAACCGCAGCTGCTGATGCCGCCAATGAAATACACTTTATCGTTGGAAAAGAGGTTCGGGGAGCGATAGAACGAGTTGGTGGTACAATGCCGGAAGATTTACCCACACCAACTAAAAACATCAGTAAGATTGAACGGGAACAGTTAAAAAAGCTTAAAAATTCACCAAAAAAATTAATGCTGGATGAATGATGAGAGGTTGTAATGATTGAAATAAAAACACTTCGACAATGCTCAGTGCGAGCGGGATACAAACAAACCGAGCTGGGGAGTAATTCCGGAGGATTGGGATGTTGAGCCAATATAACAATTAGTAACAATTGCAACAAAAGTGGATGCGCACTTATTAAAAATAGGCTATAAAATATATGGAGTGGACATGACTAATAATATCTTTGAACAGATCAAGAAAATTAATGAGTATGGCCAAGAGTACTGGAGTGCCAGAGATCTCTGTAAGTTATTAGGGTATACCGAATATGGAAAATTCCTGCCGGCGATAGAAAGAGCCAAAGAATCTTGCAAAAACAGCGGGCAAAATATTGATGACCATTTCGCCGGCGTGAGCGATATGGTCAAAATTGGTTCTGGGGCTGAAAGAACAGTAGAGGACTATTCTCTTTCCCGTTATGCCTGTTACCTTATTGCGCAAAACGGAGACCCTCGCAAAGAAGAGATAGCGCTGGCTCAAACCTATTTCGTAATTCAAACACGAAAACAGGAAGTTCAGCAACAGCTATAGTCGCTTAGGTCAAAAATAATGTTTTTTTGCTAAACACATAACCTTTAATCTTGTATAATGTTCAATAGACTTAAAAATTATCAAAGATATTGCCAAAAACAATATAAAACCACAGGTAAACACAGATGAACACCGAAGAAGAATTTCTCTGTAAAGAATTAACTGGATAGTATAGGAATTTCCTTTTTAAGTTGTTTAATACCAAGATATTAAAAGAAAGAGGATGTAGCTAGACACATTGTTAGCCTTTTAAAAATAAAGCCACTGATAAACACGGATTAAACACGGAATAAGAAGTATCTGCCGAATATAATCCCAAAGACGAAGCTCAAATATTAAATCAATTAAAAGCAACAGGGATCGGAGTGGGGTTGCTTATAAATTTTTGAAAGGAAGAAGTGGAATTCAAACGATTTGTTTATTAAAATCCGTGATTTATCTGTGTAAATCCGTGGCTAAAAAATAAACGGGCAAATCGCTGCACCTGACTGTTATCCGCTTCCCAACAAGCACAAAAGAAGCAAGGAAGAGGTATGGTATAGCGGTAGTCGGACTAACTCGTGAAATAATAACTTCGGCGTGTAATGTTCATAATACGTTAGGATGTGGACTACTTGAAAAAATATATGAGAATTCACTTGCGAGGGTTAATTATAAACTTTGCTAAGACAAAATTGCAATATGAAAGATTTATCATTTAACTGTGTTTACCTGTGTTCATCTGTGGTTTTTGACATTACGTTATCAAAAGCAAGGATGCTGTCATGTTATAAACGAGAACTTGATTCGCTATTGACTCTCAATTTTTAGACATTTAAGAAATCACAGTTTGTAACCTTTTAAAGTATATTATGCAGCAAACTATAACTAAAATACCAACAGGCTACAAACAAACCGAGCTGGGAGTAATCCCGGAGGATTGGGAGATAAATAAGCTGAGTAATGTTGCCCCACTGCAAAGAGGATTTGATTTGCCAACTTCTCAGCTTAGAAAAGGTCCTTTCCCTGTTGTATACTCCAATGGAATTTTGAATTTTCACGATAAGGCAATGGCAAAAGCCCCCGGAGTAGTAACGGGCAGGTCAGGAACGATAGGCAAAGTTAATTATATTGAAAAAGAGTATTGGCCACACAATACAACTCTTTGGGTTACTGATTTCAAGGGAAATGATGAAAAGTATGTATATTTTTTGTATTCTCATATAAAAATTGAAAGATTTAGAACAGGCTCTGGAGTTCCTACATTAAATAGAAACGATGTTCATGAGTTTAAAGTTAGTATTCCAAAATCGAAGACCGAACAAACCGCCATTGCCACTGTTCTCTCCGACACTGACGCGCTGATTGAACGCTTGGAAAAACTGATCGCCAAAAAAAAAGCCATCAAACAAGGCGCGATGCAACAGCTCCTCACCGGTAAAAAAAGATTGCCGGGGTTTAGTGGGGAGTGGGAGGTGAAGAAGTTGCGAGAGATTGGAGAACTCGCCGGAGCCGGAATCGATAAAAAATCAAAACCAGATGAAGTCCCTGTGAGATTAGTTAATTATTTGGATGTCTTCCGAAATGATTTCATTTATTCAAAAGACTTAAATCACTGGGTTACTGCGCCGACAGCTCAAGCTCAAAGATGTGCAGTAAAAAGGGGAGATGTTTTTTTTACACCGTCGTCTGAAATGCGCTGGGACATTGGAATTTCTGCTGTTGCCATGGAGGATATTCCCGACGCGGGTTATAGTTACCACGTAGATCGACTAAGATTATTTGACGATTGGGATTTAGTTTTTAGAACTTATATTTTTAAGACAAAGAATTTTTTAGATCAGGCAGAAACTATTTGTGAAGGATCAGGGAAAAGATATGTTATTTCACTAACTAAATTTAGAGAAATGACTGTTAAATATCCTGTTGATAAAACTGAACAAACCGCTATTGCTACCATCTTATTCGATATGGACGCTGATATAGAGAGCCTGGAGCAAAAGCGGAATAAATACATTATGCTCAAGCAGGGGATGATGCAGCAATTATTGACTGGTAAAATAAGGTTGAATTGATCTTGCAAATGCAGATAAGAAATTGTATAATTGCAGATAGCGGCTTAAGTGCAATTAAGAAAGTTTTTATTTGCAGAAAATGGAGAAATCTCAATGGATATTAACGATTTTATCTCGGGCAAGGATAAACAGCAGTATCAATACAAAAGTTTTTTGCCCAACCCGGTTAATATTGAATGGCAGATGAGCGATAATAACCTGATTCATCTACTGAGTGAAGCGGACATTAAACTAGGCGAATTAAACGCTTTTTCGCAATTAGTGCCTGATATTGATTTTTTCATTAAAATGCATATCTTTAAAGAAGCCACAACTTCCAGCCGGATTGAAGGCACTCAGACGAATATCGCGGAAGCCGTACAGAAAGAGGAGTATATAGATCCGGAAAAGCGCGATGACTGGGAGGAGGTTCAGAATTACATCGAGGCGATGAATGAAGCTATTGTTGAGTTAAAAAAACTGCCTCTTTCCAATAGATTGTTACGAAATACTCATAGCACGCTTTTACAGGGCGTTAGAGGAAAATATAAACTTCCGGGTGAATTTCGTAAAAGTCAGAACTGGATCGGCGGAGCCACATTGAATGACGCGGTTTTTATTCCTCCGCATCAGGATGACCTGATTGATTTGATGTCAGATTTTGAAAAGTTCCTAAATAATGAAGAATATCCGTTGCCTCATCTAATTCGGATTGGCATAGCGCACTATCAATTTGAAACTTTACACCCTTTTTTAGATGGCAATGGCAGGATCGGGCGGCTTTTGATTACTTTATATCTGGTAAGCAAAGGATTGCTTTCAAAACCCACGCTTTACCTGTCCGCGTTTTTTGAACAAAACAAAGCGTTCTATTACGATAATTTGACGCGAGTGCGCACGCACAATGACTTAACGCAATGGCTTAAGTATTTTCTGGCCGGTATTAAGCAAACCGCGGAAAATTCGATAGATACATTTAAGTCCATTATTATTTTGCGTCAGGAAATTGAATATCGGGATATTCTTTCTCTAGGCAGGAAGGCCAAACTTGCTCAGCAGTTTTTGCATTATCTATACAGTAAGCCGGTTATTGACAGCCAGGAAATTTCAAAAGAACTTTCTATAAATACTTCCACAGCGCTGCGATTGATTGAGGATTTTATAAATTTAGGTATTCTCAAGGAAATTACCGGCTACAAAAGAAACAGAATTTTTGTTTTTAGCCGGTATCTAAAACTTTTTGAGTAAGGTTATCCAGGAGATTTATTATATAATGTCAAACAGTCAAGTCGGCCAGATAGAACGAGCTACCCAAAATAGAATTGTGGCGCTGTTTCGCGGCCGGCTTAAATACAAATATCTGGGTAACCGGGAAGAGCGAGCGGATAATAGTAATATTGAAGATATAGAAGTGAGTAAATATCTGTCCAGTCGCGGGTATAACGATACCTTGATCGCGCGCGCCCTGGACAAACTTCGCGCCGCTGCCAACAATTACAGCGAAAGCCTCTACACCAATAATCAGAATGTTTATAAATTGCTTCGCTATGGTATCGGCGTTGTAGAAAATGCCGGAGAAAATAATCAACAAATACAGTTGATTGACTGGAAAAATCCGGAAAATAATAATTTTGCCATTGCCGAAGAGGTGACGATTCAAGGCAATCGCGAAAAGCGGCCGGACATTGTTTTGTATGTGAACGGTATTGCCATGGGAGTGCTTGAACTCAAGCGAAGCATTGTGTCTATTGGCGACGGTATCCGCCAGAGTATCGTCAATCAACAAAAAGAGTTTATTGAGTCATTCTTTTCTACGATTCAATTTGTCTTTGCCGGTAACGACACCGAAGGTTTGAGATACGGGACTATTCTTACACCGGGAAAGTATTTTTTG
>JAHIOQ010000119.1 GCA_018895275.1 Candidatus Omnitrophota bacterium | reverse complement strand
TCTGCATTCGGTGTGGTTTTATTCTAAAATCTCCCATCTTGGAGCCGTTCGTGATGCCATGTTTTGAATATGCCCCCCACGCCTAAGCTTTGTCAGCAAATTGGCTATTTTATTAATTTTCTGCTCTTCATCCAGTGCATCTAAGCTTATTCCACAATAATTTATTAATTTCTTCCCGCGAAGCTTTACCAAATTTTTCAAGATAGTCTGTTACACTTGATTGTGGCAACAAATCACTATCCGCATAAATAATTCTAATACTTAATTATTTTCCAAACCGCTTTACGTCTTTGGCGATCTTTTTTCCTTCGGACTTCAATCTGCGCTCTAATTTTTTAATGTCCTCTTCTGGCGGCAATGCTTCAGGTTTAATACCGCTTTTTCCCAGAAGATCCCGGACATCCTTATTATTCTTAACATGCTCACCTGTAATAATCCGTTCACCGCGTAAATTATTCTTTTTCGTATTAAAGCTGGTTATTTCGGCAGCAAAATCTTTAGCTTTGATGGTAATAGTCGGTAAAAAATCAGCTAGCGGCCGGTTATTCGGCATACCCAGTTTCTGTTTCATTTCCAGAGTGGTATGCCCTCCGAAAAGGGCATGATCTCCCTGACTTCGCAATCGCGCGAAACCTTTACCGTCAACGCCGCGTTCATATACAATTCCTGAAAGCTCAAACTCCGTATCAGCCAGCTTTTTGCGTGCCCGCAGCCGTTCCGCTAACGCGATACGTTTTTCCAATATTTCCTGCTTACGGGTCTGAATGGCAAAATAACTCTGGGCAAAGGCAATCTTTTCTTTACGAGGATCGCCATTTTGGGCTATTAGATAACAGGCATAACGGGTAAGCATGATATCATCAATTTCTTTAGATGCACCCTTAGGCATAGGGATCGTTTTGCTGACGTCAGCAAAATGATCTGAAATGTTCTGCCCGGAATTCAGACAAGCCGTTTTAGCCTTATCGATAACCTGCAAGAAATTACGCCATTGTGTATAATCCAGCAATTTCTGCAAATCCCGCGCCATCCAATACTCAATATGATTTTGGGTATACGCTGACTCTTCAAACGTTTTATTTAATTGACTGACAATTTCTTTCTTCATAATTTTTTATCTCCTTGTCGGCTTCTTAAATCGTCTTCACTTCCGTATGTGGTGACATTAGTTTAAATATCTGCTCCACATTGATTTTCACACCATTCCGCGAGTTTCTTCTTACGAAATCGCCACTGCCCGCCGATTTTAAAACACGGCAGCTTCCCTTCCCGGCACAGCCTTCGGACGGTGTAGGGGTGTATTTTTAAGGCTTCGGCTACTTCGTCAACGGTATATGATTCGATAGTTTTATCCATTTTAGTCACCTGTTACATTTTACAACAGCTTATAACAAAGGGCAATTGATAAAAAGCTCTGCTCTATTTGTGAACAGCTAATTCATTTTTTAAGATACCTTCTGCCTTTTTCCGTTAACCGGTATTTTTGTGTCGGGCTTTTCGGAGAACCTGGCTGCGTCATTTCTATTAATTGCGCGTTAAGCGCGGGCTCTAAATATTGTTCCCGGAAATTTGCCTGCCCCTTTAATCCTAATTTCTCCTGTAATGCTTTTCGGCTTAATGGAAAATGAAGTGCCTCAAGTACCGCGCTTACTTCACCCGCGGCTTCACCTCCGCGTGAGGTAAAGCTTTTTCTTCCTTTGTAAGATTAATCTTAGCCATTTACCCTCCACGCGCCGCCTTTATCAGGCCCCATACGCTCAAGAATTCCCTTTGCTTTTAATTTCGCGATATTTTCTTCGATTTTTCGTTGAGATATACCTATCAATCCGGCAAGTTCTCTTGCCGAAATAGAGGCGTCTTTTTTAATAAACTCAATGATCTTTCGCTGGTTAAAGGAAATCTTTTCTCCGACTTTATCTCCGACCCTTTCACCGACTTTATCTCCGACCCTTTCACCCCTCTTTTCACCCTGCGGGGGTTTACGGAAATAAACGGAAAAGCCGCCGAACTCTTCGCGAAATTCCGGCTCCGGCAATCCGGCTTTTTTACATTCATCAACAATCTTGATCGTGCCGCGGCCCCAGGCTTCAATCATTCCCGCCTTGAAGAATACATCCGCCAAAAATTCATTTCTCGGTTTGGACTTGTGCTGTTTCTTTAAATCATCTATCCCGATATAGAGTTTTCCGCCCGCGGTGTTGGCAAAGGCGCAAATGGTTCTTAAGCAGTTATCATTCCAGGATTGTTTATATTCCTTATTCTGATTTTCAACCTTGCACATAATGCTCCTTTATCGGCATTATTCGTCCATTTATAGTTAATAAGCCGCCTGAAATTAAACCGGGTCTCGGTAAATGTCGCGAAATAATTTAATACTTCTTTTGGCAGATTTTTCATATTAATTATTTACCCTTCGTTCTTCCCCGAGGTTTCCCTTTTGCAAAAGGATATGATTTAGACCACTGATCAATATCATCCTTGCTAAATCGCCACTGCCCGCCAATTTTAAAACACGGCAGCTTCCCTTCCCGGCACAGCCTTCGGACGGTGTAGGGGTGTATTTTTAAGGCTTCTCTCTTCAAAAAGCTTCATAAAATATTCGGCATGTTCTCTGCCGCGCGGCTGAAAGTGATATAGCTCAAGATAGAGCTGCAGATTAGAAACTACTGCAAAGCCTTTTATTTTCTGCTTGTTAAAAAATACGCTGTTTTTATAATAAGGGCGGATGATGTGAAAATTCCCGCTTCGCACAAGCTCTTTTAGCTCTAACTTCTGCCTCAGTCCCAGAATGTCTCCAGCCCAGTCCGCAAGTTTAAGATAAAGATATATCTCATCCGTCCTCACAAAAGAAGTTAAGAGATTAGCAGCCGTATGCAATGTCAGCGCGTATTGCTCTTGCCTCAAAACATCTTTAATCCTTTCCAAGACTTTTTTGTCCGGGCTCTAATAAGAATCAACGGTGTTTAGCTCAAATTCATACTCTTTCATCCAATCCGCAATAAGCATGTCTTTATTGGTAAGAACGGGATAACTGTGAACAATATACTATAAGTGAACATTATTGTCCAGCTTGAAAGGATTATTTACGAAAGAACCGTTTTATCTATGCGCTCTTCGATTTTAAGCAGGCAAAGCCAGTGCCTTATAAAGTCCGCTTTGCTTCTTTATGCGATAATTAATTCCCGATGTATTAAGCTGCCCTTTGAAGCAATCCATCTCGGCTTCGACTGCATGAGTTTGGTAGGCTTGTATTTTGAACTTCAGTTTCATTCATACTCTCCTTGTTCACGGAGTGATTCTTCAATTTGTTTTTTTAGTTCTTCTTTACTCGGCAGATAAAGCTGATACTGGGAAGCATGAATATTACTATTTTCAGGTATAGTTAATTCTACCAGCGCGTCACTTTTACGATGACAAAGGACAATGCCTACCGTTGGGGCTTCCTCATCAATTTTGACATAGCGGTCGAAGTAATTGACATACATTTGCATTTGACCAAGATCCTGATGACTAAGCTTATCTCTCTTCAGATCAATCAGAACATAACAACGCAGCAAGCGGTTATAAAAAACCAAATCCACATAAAAATGATCATCATCGAAGGTAAATCTCTTTTGTCGAGCTTCAAAAAGAAACCCTTTGCCTAACTCCAATAGAAAATGCTCGATTCTGTCAATAATCGCTGTTTCAAGCTCATGCTCGGAATAATGCGAATGTTCCGGAAGATTGAGAAATTCCAGAATATAAGGATTTTTGATAACATCCTCAGGCGTGCCAACAAGCTGGCCTTTAACAGAAAGCTCCTTAATCTTCTCTTTGTCCCGGCTTAGTGCCAGGCGTTCATAAAGAGATGTCGCAATCTGCCGGTTTAACTCGCGGATACTCCAGTTATTTTCAATGGCTTCAATTTCATAAAAACAACGCTCTTCAGTTGATTTAATAGTAAGAAGTGTCACATAGTGTGACCAGCCCAATGTGAATTGGCTGGATAATTGCGCAGACAGTGTTTGCGCAATGCGCGGCTGCTCAATAAGGGCAGACAAAGATTGGCCAGACACTGTCTGTCGAATCTTACTTTTACCCTGTTCTAAAGATGTAACAGACACTGTCTGTTGAATCTCAGCATAAGATTGATAAAACTCACAAAATTTACGTAAATTGGTTGGAGATACGCCCTTAAGTCCACGAGCTCTAAGTTCAGAAGAAAGCTTGCTTATGAGCTTTTTACCATAAAGTTCCGCTCGTTCAACCCCAGCATTTTCATATTCTACAATATACCAACCAAATAACCAATTGCGCACCACCAGAGCAATATCGACAGAACGAACCGCCCTTTTCTTCAATTCTGTCTGCGTCTATTCAAACAGCTTTATCAAATTATTAAATCCTAATTTATGTTCATTCGTATCCATGTGCGCTCCCCTTTAAATCGTCTTCACTTCCGTATGTGGTGACATTAGTTTAAATATCTGTTCCACATTGATTTTCACACCATTCCGCAAGTTTCTTCTTGCGAAATCTCCACTGCCCGCCGATTTTAAAACACGGCAGCTTCCCTTCCCGGCACAGCCTTCGGACGGTGTAGGGGTGTATTTTTAAGGCTTCGGCTACTTCGTCAACGGTATGAGATTCGATGATTTTCCCATTTTAGCCCCATAACAGTCTATTACATCTTATTACAATTATCCCCCCAATAGCAACCTTAAAAACCCAAGCGCTTATTGAATAACTAAATGATTTTTATTCCTCTCACAAAGTTCACCAAGCACACCCGCCTAGCCATCTTTAGATATGCTTCTCTGTGGCGGCGAGGCTGGCAAAGAAATCAAAGGATTCATTTTCATTCATTAATATTTCTCCGTGGACTTTGCGCCCTCTGCGAGAGATTATTAAGCCATGTTCTACATGTTTTTATTTAGTATCACACAAAGCCACTAAAAATATAAAATATCTATCCCCCTACGCTAAAGCTTCGGAGGACAACTTTCCCTTCGTGCTTAGTGCCTTTGTGGCAAACAATCTTCTTGTTTCGTAAGAGTTTTTTTTCTAAAACTTTTAAAACTACCCATTTAAATTCTCTCGGCGACTCGTGTCTCCGTCAAATGAAAGACAATCAGACAAGCAAGAAAAATGGCAACCGCGGCTGCACTTGAAACAACAAACCCCGGCCATTGTGCCGTCGCTCCCTGAAGTACCAGGTCTCTCGGTACAGATATCAAATAATAAAGAACGTTATATCTTGAGAGCTCAGAAAGCATACCCACATCCGGTTTGACATATAAAATGGGGGTAAGAAACATAATTAAACTCAAAAAAACTGAAAGCAGGTTCCCGATATCACGCATAATCCCGTTCAGGATGGACAGAATAAGGCTTATGCCGAGAGTAAGCAGCAGCAAGGGGATTATAAGTATAGGAATCAATAGAATACTCGGATGCGGAACGATGCCGTAGCCGGCGAATAATATCCCCAGGACCGCAAACTGAATAAAAAACGATACCAGCGCCTGGCCTGTAGCGGCAATCACGAGAGATTTCTTGGAAAAATTGATTTTTACAATCATCGAGCCGGCCTTGACCAACGCATTAGCCCCGCCCAGCAAACCTACGGAAAATACCTGCCAAAACATTATACCCAAAACCGCGTAGATCGGATACGGCACGTCAATCCTGCCGATACTGAAAATTCCGGAACGGTTTAATATAATAAAAGTACCTACGCTGATAAGCGGAATGATAAACGCCCATAGTATCCCGATAAATGATTGTTTATATAATGCCAGAAAATCTCTCCGGAACAATTGGTATATAAGCCAGCGGTTGTTGATGATTTCGTTGAATATCTCGCCGAATATATTTCCATATCCCTTTTTTAGCGAATTATCCGGTTCGTATGTAATAACATTGCTGTCTTTTTTATACATTTCTAATCCTGTGAGTTAGCTCTTTATTCTTAAAAGCTTGACAATCTGCGTTCATCTGTGTCCAAAAAGGAAATTCCTATAGTATTTAATTATTTTCTTATTTGTTTCTGTTTTTTTTCGCGTCTCCAGGAAGAGCCGCTTCTTCCACAAGCATAACCGGAATGCCTTCCCGAACCGGATACCTGCGGCCGCATTTAACACATTCAAGAGTCGCTTCATCCGGTTGCGTCACTGTTTCTTTACATAAAGGACATGCAAGAATTTCAAGTAATTCCCTGTCAATCATAACAATCCCTCCCATTATTAATAGCCTTTATGGCTGGCAATTTTCAGCCAGTCCTTAAAAAGCCGCCTGCTTTCCTGCGCCAAAACATCACCAATCATAATCATGCCGCTTTTACCCAGGCTTTTCATCCTGAAATTAGAAATGTTCAGCTCATTAAATCCGGCTCGTTTAGCGTCTTTGATACGCGCTCCGTAAACCAGGATGGGTATTCTAGCCCAATGACACGCGCTAAAACACATCGGGCAAGGCTCACAGGTGGAATAAATCACACATTCGGATAAAACAATCGTTTTTAGCTTCCGGCATGCCTGCCGGATTGTCGTTATTTCCGCGTGCGCCGTAATATCCGTGTTCTTCCATACCTGATTATGCTCACAACTGACGATAACGCCCTTTCTTACGATACAGGCGCCGAAAGGGGTCTGTCCTTTTACTATCCCCTGCTCTGCCTTGTCTATCGCCGCTTTCATGAACTGCTCATGCACATCTAAAGACATTATTTACTCCGAACCTCCAAAAAGGAATATAGCAATTATACATCACAACAAGGGCATTTCCAGTCTTCCTCGCCATTTCTTCTTACCGGATGGCCGGTGTTCTTTAACTGAGTATTGCCGCCGAAGTCATGATAATTTATACACTCTTTTTTAAACGCCTCTTTTGAGGATTTAGCCATGCTAAATTTAAAAAAAAGACAATCGCTTAACCGATAAACCATGCCTTTCAGCTCGCGGTTAAGATCGGTGGAGGCCCGCCCTACATACCTTACAATAAAATCGCTGTCCGCAACGTAACCAATGGCATAGTTTCCCGGCGTCTTGGCCGGAACCACCTCATCTATTTTATCCGGAACCAGCACATAAGGCCCTTGCATATTTAACGAAGCCATATATAGTCACCTCAAAAAATAAACACAGATAAAAACCGATAAACACTGATACCGACAATAAAACATCTGTGTTCATCTTTAAAAATCTGTGTTTATCTATTGTTAACAAAGTCCTGTTTTCCTTGATCCATATTATATTAACTCTTTCGTCATGTTTTGACAAGCAAAAAATATCGACAAAGCCTAAAGAAAGCCTAAAGAAATGCTTGTAAATAAATATTCGCTCCATTATAATATAAACAAATGGAAAATGCGATTAGAACATTCATAGCTATTGAAGCAAACGGAATAATGAGGCAGGAGCTGTGTAATATTCAAACCCTATTTAAAAAACAGTTTTCCGGCAACATTTCCTGGGTTAAACCGGAAAATATCCATTTAACGCTGCGTTTTCTTGGCCATATCCAGGAGACACAACTGGAACAGATCAAAAAGGTTATCACCGCCATCGCTAAAGATACGAAAAAATTCACTATGGATTTAGGCGTATTTGGGGTATTCCCTGATACTCTAAACCCGCACGTGCTTTGGGTCGGTATCAATTTCGGATTTGACCAGCTTAATTCAATAAACGCGCAAATTGAAGAAAAACTGGAAACCATCAACTTTGGGGTGGGAGAGAAATTTTTTCATCCCCATTTTACCCTTGCCCGCATAAAAAAAGTGGACAACAAGAAAACCCTGGAAATTTTATTAAAAACCTCAAGACCGAAAGAGTCATTCTCAAACGTAGATAAAATCTCCATGTTTAAAAGCGAAATTACTCCGCAAGGTGCCGTCTACACTAAAATTTTCGAGGAAGAACTCGCTTCGTAACGGCTAACATCCTTTATACTTTCCTATACCATAAAAAATCGCAGCGCGAAAAGCACGCCCGCGGTATACAAGGCCGCCAGCATGTCATCCAGCATAATGCCCGCACTACCCGGAATTCGCTGAATCTGCTTAATCGGAAACGGTTTCAGGACATCAAAAGCGCGGAATAAAATAAATCCTAATATAAGGTTAAGCGGGTTAAGCGGAACAAGACAATAAGCAAGCATTATCCCGGCGGTCTCATCAATTACGATTTTAGAGGAATCCTTTTCGTTAAACAGCCTCTCCGCCCTGCCGCAGACGAGAAAACCGGCAATTAATAATATTCCCGTAAGCAAGAAATAGAAAAAACGCATTTGCCCAAACAACACCGTAAGAAACAGCCCTAGCGCGCTGGCATAGGTTCCCGGCATCAAAGGCATATAGCCAATAAAACAGGCCGTGGACAAGATTCTAATCAGATTTTGCATTCCAGAATACGTTTTTGTTTTTTATCATGTAAGAAATACCGGAAATCAAGGT
>JAHIOQ010000118.1 GCA_018895275.1 Candidatus Omnitrophota bacterium | reverse complement strand
CTTCCTCGTTATTCTCCTCATTAAAACGCCGAATAAGCTCTTCAAAAATAGTCCCCATAGTATGATTATCAAGCGCCGGGAGTCTCACGCTACCATCTTGATTGAAAACCGGATTCGGGCTAAGGTTAATCGAATTTTCCAAAAACTTTTCAATCATATAACCTAAGATGTCCGCTTCAACCATTGTCACTATTTGGTTGCGGAATTTAAACTTTTCAAGGATCTCTTGAACATTAGGAGAAAAACCATCTAAATAAGTTTCGAAATCTGACTTAAGTTGCTGTTGTTTCGCACGGGCTTTTAAATCGTGAAGCGTAAATGGCGAGGTATTGTAAAACGCTTGCCCGGCGGCACTCCGAAGCGCGGCATCCTGATTTGTTATTTTCCTCTTATCAAGACTCTCTTTCATCTTTATAACAGCCTGCTTGGTTGGCTCCAGAACTGCGTCGAGCCTGCGTATAACCGTCATAGGCAATATGACATCGCGGTATTTACCGCGGACATAAACATCACGAAGAATGTCATCTGCAATACCCCAGATGAAATTCGCTATCCAATTGAGATCACCATTCGCCATAATTTTCTCCTAAGCCTAAATTGCTAAAATAAATTACGTGCTAATATTTTTTATTTTTCTTCACGCCCCATGCCTCAATTTCGCTTTTGCGAAAACGCCATTGGCCGCCAAACTTAAAAGCAGGGATTTTTCCTTCCCGGCTTAAACGTCTGATCGTATATGGATGCACCTTTAATGCGTGCGCAACTTCTTCTGCAGTATATGTTTCGATTAAATCGGACATCTTTTCCCTCTCTTTATAACGACTTATTACATATTATAACACTAAATCCTATCCAATCAATTTAATCTTGCTATCGGGGTATCCCGCACTGTGCGGCTTGTCTGAGACGAGCCGTAAAATATGCGGGGTAATTCTAATCTCATTATTCTGTGTTTCTTGATTTCCGTGTTTCCGTGGTCAGTGTTTCTGTGGAAATCATTTTATTTCTGACACTACCAAGATGATAACCAAAAACCGGCAAATTTGCAAAGCAATTCTAACGGGAAACGCCAAGTCGGCTTTTTACGCGTCCGCTGCCTTTCTCAAAATAATAGCCGCTGCCAAACGGGTCTTCCGGTACGGCTGGGATAAGCCCTTTTTCCACGAGTTCCGCAAGCTGCTGCGGATAGCGGCCGGTCGTTTCTTTAAACTCAGCCGCCTTTTGTTCCAGGAAAACTATATTCTTAAGCCAGGTAAGCTTAAGCGTAATCCATTCCAGCTGTTTTTCATCTTTAACTGTCTTCAACAGCCCTTCCAGGTAGACGATTCCCGGAGAGACAATGCCTGCCTTATAATATAACATTGCCTGGTTACTCTTTAAAAAAGCCGGCGCCCCGGGTAAAGCCGCGGCGGTTTCATACCACTGCAGCGCGGAAAGATAATCGCCCATCTGCAGGTAATTGAACCCTATCCAATAGGGAATTTTCCATTCCAAAGGGTTTAAAACGCGGTATTTTTTCAAGAAAACGATTGCCTGCTCCAAATCATTTTGGGTACGGCCACAAACAATACCGGCAAAAAAATAGGCCTGAATAAGGCGGTTATCAAGCAAAAGCGCCGCAGCGAAATTATCCTGTATCCTCCGCAGCCGCACCGCCTTATCCTTTAATTCATCCGTAATCGATAAAACACCCTTGATATAAAAAACATCCGCGCAGAATCCTTTAAATCCGCCTTCGATATATCCGACATAGCTGAGCGGGGAAATAAACACATCCGTTCCGCGGCAAGCAGTTAGATGCCCGTCGAAAGAGCGCGCAAAAGAAAAAAGCAGGATCACGCACGCGATAAATACAAACGGGGTTAATATTCTTTTTTTCCAAATATATATATATTTATTACCCATAGCAATACGATAAAGGTAAGCGCGTAAGCGCTGCTCCATAAGAAATAAGCCGCGGAAGGGAATTCTCCGTACGCGGCGAGCGGTTTAAGATCAAACTGTTCCATCTTCGGCAAGAACACCGCGGCGGTTTCCACAATATTGCGCTGCCATGTAACCGCCTGCGTCCGGACGATTTTTAAAGCCGCGGGCATCAACTCCGCGGCCGCGCAGAAAAACATACTGCAAAGCAGCGCCGTCGTCGGAGTCGACGATAGGCTGGAAAAAAGAGCGGCAACGCAGACGATTATCCCCAGCTTCAAAAACAAAGGATACAGCGCAGCGAGCACTGCCGCGGTAAACGCCTTATAAACAAAAAGGATTAACCCCAGTCCCAGGCCGGAAAAAAACAAATACAGCCCGCTGAGGGCAAAATATCCGAGTATTTTTCCGCCAAGATACGCCCGGCGTTCGAAACAGGAAAGATAGACCTCGATAATCCGCGTATCTTTATCCCGGAAGAAACTCAGAGTAACGCTGAAAATAATCAGAATAACCGCCGATAATTCTACCCCGGTTAACCCGGCGCTGCGCATTATCTGTTCCGTATGGCCGGGAGAAAGCTTGCCCAGCAAAACACAAAACAGCAGATAAAACATAAAGAAAAACACCACGCCGCTGAAAAACTTATCCCGGCCGGCTTCTTTAAAAGTAAGCCGCGCGATGGAAATTATTTTTTTCATTCCGCACCGATTTCTTTCAAAAACGCCTCTTCCAGGGATAAAACCCCGTGCTTTTCGATAATCGCAGCCACGCTGCCGCTAAAGCGGATGCAGCCGCAATGGATGATGCCTACCCGGCTGCAGGCCTTTTCCATCTGAGAAAGGATATGCGAGGAAAAAAAGATCGTTTTGCCCTGTCTGTTTAGTTCCTTAAGGATATCCAGAACCTGTTTTTGCCCCAGGGGGTCCAGCCCCAATGTCGGCTCATCAAAAATAACTACCCGCGGATTTTTCAGGAGCGCGCAGGCAATACCCAGTCTCTGAATCATGCCGCGGGAAAAAATTTTGACGCGCTTATGCTTATGACCGGACAGGCCGACCAGTTCAAGCAAAGCATCCACGCCGGAAGGCGCGCTTAAGCCCTGTCTTAAAATCGAGAGGAACTCAAACGCGGACAGATTCGCCGGCGCCATAAAATTTTCCGGAAGAAACCCGAAATGTTTCTGTATATCGCAGCCGCGCAGAGGCCGGTTATCATAAAGGATCTCCCCTGAATTGATACGCAGCAACTGCATTAATCCGCGAATCAATGTCGTCTTGCCCGCAGCGTTGGGCCCGAGCAGTCCGAAGATTTCTCCCTCACGGACATCCAGGCTTACGCCTTTAAGAATCTCCGCATCGGCGTATCTTTTAACGATATTCTGAAACGACAGCAAAGGATACATGGCTATTCCAACCTGTTTTTATGAATATTGATTATTAATATATAAATGATTTTATCCATAATTACGAACAAAAACTCCCTTACTTAGTTTGCTCTTATGCATAATAAGCAAGGGAGTAATATTTCATGTTTCTGCCGGATCAACCATCCTATCCCTAAGATTAATTACCGCCGGTAATATAAAACACGGCGGTGGTCGTGCCCAGACGCTCGAATTTACCCATGCCGTAGGGGTTAGTCTCATTTTCACCATCAATCATGCTGTTAACAATCGGCGTAACTTGTAGAGGTACGAGAAAGAATTGAAGGGTATTGCCTCCGCTCCAGAATGTAGCATCTCCGGTTTCAACCGCCCCACTTCCATCCAGATCAAAGCCGTTTCCGCCGGTAGCGCTTTCCGCCCCGCTCGTACGCGGAATCAAGTACACACGGTTTTTCCAGGGATTATCCGCCCGCGAAAGCGGAGTCTTCAGATAAGGGCCGCTCCACCCTGCAGTGCCGAAATCAAACGCCAGTCGGTGGTTTGCCGCTCCGGTAGCATTGCTGTCTTCCAACGCATATGACCCTACATCCATGTAATAGGCCTCAGACGCCGTACGCACTGAATCAACTACAGAAACCATCTTTGCCGCGTTTGCCTTATCCGTAAGCTTCGTAACCGACGGAATAAGCGCCGCCGCCAATATCCCGATTATGGCGATAACAACCATAAGTTCTATCAATGTAAACCCGCCTCTTCTCATTCGATTCCTCCCTCCTGTTTTTATTTTGTCTGGTTAATCTTTTGCAGCTCTAGATCCATCAACTCCTGGATTTTCTGTGACTCCCTAAGTTGCTCAGGCGTCAACTTACCTTTACTAATCAAGGCGTTAAAAATTATACCCAAGACTATAATCAATACTATTGCAGCCAAAATTCCTACCCTTTTGTCTTCTTTCCAATTCATATTCAAGCCACCTCCCTTTTAAACTTCCTACCCCTATCATACTTTCGCCCTTCTATATATTTTTTAGCATATTTACGAAACAGTTGCAATAAAAATAATCTTAATTTATGGTTTGCGTTATACGCATCACTTCTTCCGGACTGGTTTCCCCGGCCAGGAGTCTGTCGATCGCCGCTTCCCGCAAGGTACGCATTCCCTGCTTTTTGGCAACCTCTCTAATCTCATCCGCGGAAGCGCTGCGCAGCACAACCTCTTCAATCTGCGGCGTTACCTTAAGCAACTCATAGATTCCGATCCGGCCTTTGTATCCGGAACCGTTGCAAAGCTTGCAGCCGTTGCCGCGCGCGAATTTTACATCAGGATCAACTTTTCCTCTTAACCCCAATGCCTTCAACAAAGATTCCTGCGGCAGATATAATTCCTTGCATTTTGAACATACCTGGCGCACGAGGCGCTGGGCCAAAACGCCGAGAATAGCGCTGGACACCAAAAACGGCTCAACTCCCATATCAATCAAACGGCTGAACGCCGTAGGAGAATCATTGGTATGCAGAGTCGACAGCACAAGATGTCCGGTCAGCGCCGCCTGCACGGCGATCTGCGCGGTTTCCACGTCACGGATTTCCCCGACCATAATCACATCCGGGTCCTGGCGCAGAAAGGAGCGCAGGGCGGAAGCAAACGTAAGCCCGGCCTTATGGTTTACATGAACCTGCCGGATCTGGGGAAACTGATATTCCACGGGGTCTTCGACGGTCATGATATTGATATCTTCCCGGTTTATTTTCATCAAGGCGGAATACAATGTTGTCGTTTTTCCGCTGCCGGTCGGCCCCGTAACCAAAACAATACCGTAAGGCTGAGAGATAATCTCTTCAAAAACCGCTAATTCTTTTTTCGGGAATCCCAGGCTTTCCATGCCAAGCGCCATGCTGCTTTTATCCAGGATTCTCAATACGATATTTTCCCCGTGTATCGTCGGACAGGACGAAACGCGGAAATCAATATCCTTATTGCCGATCTTTTTCAGGATGCGGCCGTCCTGCGGCAGCCTCTTCTCCGCGATATCCATTCCGGACATAATCTTTATACGGGAAATAATCGCCGGCTGTAAATCTTTCGGAATAATCGCGTGTTTATGCAGCATTCCGTCGATACGGTAACGCACGTTCATAAACTTTTCCTCCGGTTCAAAATGGATATCCGATGTATTTACCTGCACGGCCTCCACGATGAACAGGTTCACGAGTTTGACCACCGGCGCTTCATCGCCTAACTTTTCCGCTTCTTTAAGCTGGTTTTTATCGATAGAGGCAATAATATCATGAATCGTACCCGCGCCGCCGTAATATTGATCCTGCGCCTTGCGGATCGTCATCTCATCCGCGAGCACGGCCTCTACCTGGCAATTCGTAATCCGCTGCAGCTCATCAACCAGGAAAACATTACCGGGGTCGATCATTGCTACCGTGAGGGTATCACCGACTTTAAACACCGGAATTACCTTGTATTTAACCGCAATGTCCTGCGGGATTGTTTCAATAACCTGCGGGTTAACAATATAGTTGGCAAGGTCAAAGGTGCTTACCCCCAGTTGTAAAGCCAAAGCACGATTAAGTTCTTCCGGAACAAGCCATCCTTTACGGATAAGCACTTCGCCTACTTTTTCTCCGGTTGTCTTTTGTTCTTCTAAGGCTTCCTGCAGCTGGTGGGGATTTATATACCCTTGCTCTAAAAGAAGTTCCCCTATTTTTTTTTCCGTATTGCGGGCCATAATAATGGTATCTCTGGTTTCAAGAAACTTCGCGCACCAACAAAGTTGGCGCACTCAGAACTCTTCCTTACGAGGTTTCAGTGGTTAGGAAAGTTTTATACTTTCCTATACCATAAAAATTCACTAATATGCTTAGATTATTCCGAACGCGTTTCTTTGCGCTTTAACTCAGAGATTATTTCTTTTTCAACCTTACGCGCATCTTCCTGCGGCTCTGTTTCCCGCATATACCACTTACCTACGCCCTCTTTTTCCTTTTTCTGCATACGCATAACTTCCTGCTGGTTAATTATCGTGGGCGAAACAAAGATGATAAGTTCGGATTTAGCGTTTGTGTCTTTGCGGCTCTTAAAAAGCCAACCCAGGACCGGGATATCCCCCAGGACAGGAATCTTGGTAACACCTTTTGTTTTTATATTTTTAATCAAACCGCCGATAATAAGCGTCTGCTTATTGCCGATAACCACCTTGGTTTTCGTCGTACGTGTATCCACTATCGGTATTGTGTACGGAATCTGCGATGTTCCGGAAACGGCAACAAGTGAGACATCACTCATTTTTTCACTAACCTCCGGTTCAAGCTCCATGGAAATCTGACCGTCATCGGTAATCATCGGCGTAACCTTAAGCGATATACCGACATCGCGCGGGCTGTCATCCGCCTCCGCCCAGGTTATGGTTACCCCTCCGGTATCCCCCACCTCTACCTGCGGAACCACCCAGCGCAGCTCGGTAACAATCTTTATCACCGCTTCACGATTATTGACCGTGGTCACACGGGGAGCGGAAAGAATATTCGCGTCATAATTATTCGCCAGGGTATTAAGCACCAGATTGATATTTTCATCAAATATGGTAATCGCAAAGGGACTCTCCCTATCAGTATCCAGCGTGCTTCCGGGAGGAAAAGAGGTCGGCTTATATCCAATATTCTGTTCCAGGGCACCGTTTGCGGCCGAACCGACCCGGAACTGCCCCATTTTAAAACCGCCTTTTTCCGCGAATACCTGCCAGTTTATCCCCAGGGAATTTTCGCCTTTAAGAGAAACCTCCACAACCCGCGCTTCAATCAGTACCTGCCGCGGATTTTCATCGATCATTTGCAGATAGTCGCCGATCGTCTTTATATTTTCCGGATAATCGATAACCATGATTGAATTCTGTTCATCCGCGTAAAGCACTTTCCCTTCCGAGGAAAGAAGGATTCTCATATCCGAGGCGGACTGGCTGTACGCAGGGAAAGCAAGCGCTAAAGAAAAGATTCCGGCGAAAATACCGGCAGATATACCACTTAAAAGTCGAGATTCCATTCTCATATTTTATATCCCTGTTTTTTTACGGGGTTGTCTGCGCCGCAGCGGGAGCGGACGCAGAAGAAGCCGCCGCGTTCCCGGATAAAGATGCGGACGGAGCAACAATATCCCGTGCCTTTATATATTTTAATCTAAATATCTTACTCGTCAATCCCTTATCGCTCATTTCCAAATAAAGCTCCACTTTTTTCACATTATCCGGATAATCGATGAGCATGATTGAATTCGGGCGCTTTCCTAAAAAGACTTTGCCGTTATTGGACAGTAAATCGTATATCGTAGCACCGCGTCCGGAGGTTGTTTGCGTTGTTTGCGATGTATCGGATTCCGCAGCAGGAGGATTTATCAGCGTCTCTGCCTGAACATGATTAAGTATAAAAATCTTCGTAATCAAATTCGGCTTCACGACCAGAACCTTATCTTTCTGCTCCAAAACAAGATTGCTCATCAGCGCAATCTCCTGCAGGGCATCCTTGAGAGAAATACTTCTAAAGCTGGCGGTAATTGTACCGCTGACGCGTTCCTCCACCAGAATATTAAGATTATAATCTCGGGCAATAACGCGAAAAAGATCCACCGGGCTTGCATTACGCAGTTCTATTTCATAGAGGGAGGAATCGGCCTTTAAGCTTTTTATTTCCAGCACGACGTCGGTCAAGGGCCCGTTGACAGATTCCATATCCGTGGGAACCGGCGGCGTACTATCTGCCTGCTGCGCAGATACCGGTACGGAGAAAAACAACACCGCAGCCGCGGCAACACATCCTATCGCCTTAATTTTCATGCTTATCCTTAAGCTTCAGACAAATAAACGATATATCTTTTCTCTATATCCTTTAAAACAACCGCGTCCGGCCTTATCTCTACGACTTTCTTGCCGTCAATGACGTCATTTATTTTCACAATCCGCCCGTTAATAACCGCATAGGAATTATCTCCGGAGTAAAAAACCGCCGACAAGCTAACCCCTTCCCACGTTTCTTCGTCCCCTTGCAGGAAGCGGACGGTTTCCGCCAAACTCAAAAAAGGATTCCTCTGCCGGGGCAGTGAATCTTCCGGCACCGGCTCTGCCTGCAGACCTGGTTGTCCTTGTTCTGCGCGGCTTTCATTTTTTTTCTGCGAAGGCTGTTCGAAATAAGCAATAATATCCGACAGCTCTTCTTTATCATTTGTTTCTATTTTACCACTAGTTCCCCCGCACCCGCCAGAAAAAAAAATCAGCACGCTACATATTAAAAATACACAGCTATTTTTCATAACCTGCCGATAATCTTCATCATCTTCTGAACATCGCTCTGCGTATATTCCCTCCATTGATTCACGAGGTTGCGGCGCGGTGAAGGGAAAATACCCTTTTTTTCATAGCGCAGCAATGTCTGCTTGGAAACCCCTAAGTGTTTTGCCGCTTCCTCTGCCTTAAGATATTTTTTTTCCATACGAGCACAACATCTGTTAAAGATAGAACACAATCCGAAATATTTTTAGCATTCCCTAATACTATTTGATACTATTTGATAGCCTTTAATAATAGTAATTACATCCTTATTAGATTATTTCTAGAGTAAAAAGTCAATTATTTTTTGAAAATACTTTTAAAACTCGCACTTTTTGCCTGTATAGCAAACGTCACATTATTTATGACGTTTGCCATAGAGTGTATAACCAAGCTTATAGCGCACTAATTTAACCCGGTTATTTTCGGTTATCTTAACATGCGCCTCATCCGTAACGCTAACCACACCGTGCCAAATACCTTTTTTAAGCACCACCGGCTTATCAAGCATAAACGCCTCAATATCCCGCGGTTTTTTTTGATTACACACATAGAGTATGGATTTGCCCTGCAGCGGCTCAAAACTCTCCATGGAACCGGGATGATGCTCCAAGCAGTCAATCTCTTTGTCCCTCACGATAAGATAGGCGATGCGCCATCCCGGGCAATCGCGTTCACGCGTAATAATCCGGAATTGATTACCGCTGCCTTTTTGTTTATGTCCGTTCCAATGGATGATATAACCGTATTTCTTGAAACTTGCTTCGGCTATTTTTCTGACTTTCCTTACCGCATTCTTTTTCTTTAACTCGACTGCCTGCATCATTCCCCCTGTTTTGATTATTTCGTAATTAAGATGCAATATCAGAGGAAGTAACTTCCTTCGGGATAGTTGATACTTTTTATTAAACACCAAATCCTAAATAAATTCCAAATATCAAATACAAAACTAAAAAATATTAGAACACATTAGGACGCAGATCTTCGCTGATACTCGCAGATCGAAAAATTTTCTTATTTTTAAATCCTGTAAATCTGCGTTCACCCCGTTAGATAGAACAAAATTATTATCTAACGGGGTTCATCTGCGT
>JAHIOQ010000117.1 GCA_018895275.1 Candidatus Omnitrophota bacterium | reverse complement strand
TTCGATTATTTATTATCTGCGTCTATTTGCGGTTAATTATTTTTATAATAAATGAATAATGATTTTCTCAGTTAGCTCTTTATTCTTAAAATCTTGATAATCTGCGCTCATCTGCGTCCAAAAAGGAAATTCCTATAGTATCAAGTTAATATTTTAAGGGGTTCATTATTTTACCTTCTTGTCAAGAAAATGTATACGAATAAGCGACTTAATCTTCACCCGGTCAAGAGTAGAATAATATTTTTTATTCAGCAACTCCCGGCCCAATTGATACAAACTGAGAAAAATAGCTATTGATTCTTTCCGGCTCATCCGGCGCAGTAATTTTTCTTTATACCGGGTTTCAATTTCTCTTACTTTATCCCAGCGGTGATTATTCATGTTTTCGTCCTTAAAGGCTGCAGGGCACGAAACGACAGGATGCCAATTCATTGTAAGTCTTTTGATACAGTCTTGCGAAAATTATACATCTCAAATTTGGGCAATTTCTGAAGCGTCATTTCGTGCAATTCAACTGCTAACCCCGCAGTTCCGCCGTCACCAGAAAATTATTAACGACAAAATCCTTTATTTCCCCTTGATTTCCGTATTTACCGTTTTAAGTTGATCCGACATGCTGTTCTTCCACCTGTTTTTATGATTAAAAATGCAGTTTTAGTAAATCGTTACGTACCTTTTCCAGATAAAAATAATCGTGTTTCTCCTTTGATTCACTCCGTAAGCTCGGCATTAATGTTTTAAAGAATAAAAACAAAAGCCGCGGGGTCACTTTGTATTTGCTCATGCACTCAACCGCAGTTTTCCCGGCCTTGTTTTTTTCCCGGCTCTTCAGCAAATATCTTATCCATGAAGAATAATTTGCCCGGATAGCACAAACTACTTCATACTCGTATTTGCGGCTAATCCTCTTAGCCTGAGACCGGACATCTTCCAGATACGCCAGGCGCAATTTTAGGTTCTCTTCGATATAATAAGACACCTTATAAATATCAAAATAGCGGCTTACAAGGATTTTGTTGATACATCCCAATTGTAATTTTTGTCCCACTTTGGTAAAAAAATCCAAATCCGCATATCCGGGTATGGTTTCATCAAACGGCCCGAAAAAAAAGAATGATTCGGTCTTGATTAAAGCCGCTGAGAACGGCCGGAAATTGGTTTGAATCAAATAACGGCATACTTCCTCGACCAGAAACTCCTGCCCTTCCTCCAAATCCTGGAATTGTTCTTTCGCCCGGAAAAAAGAATCCTGGATGATCCCGCTCTTATCAAACACATCGAAATCAGAGCACACGGCAAAAGCGCCACGGTTCTTTTCCAGAAACCTTACCTTTGTTTCCAAGCTCTTCGACTGCCAGACATCGCCGGCGGCAACAATCGCAAAATAGCTGCAATGGGCCAATTTCAGGGTATTATTCAGCACTCTGGCCAGTGAATAATCCCCCTGCCGTATAATAAGCTTTATTTTATCCTTGTACGAAGTATAAATATTTTGCAGGGAAGACTCTTCCACTTCGCTGACAACCAAAAATATTTTAATATGCTTATAGGTCTGCATCCAAATACTATCCAGGGTCATCGTCAGTTCGTTTCCGCACCCGCGGGATAAAACAATTATCGCCGCGTTTTGTTTTTGATAAAGCATGCTCATTCTCTTTTTAAATTTTAAACCTGTGTTCTACCCCTGATTTTTGAACCATTCAAAAGTTATTTTTACAGCTTCCGCAAAATCATATCGCGGGTTATAATTTAACAGCTTGCGTATCTTTGAAATATCGGCGAGTGTCTTAAACACATCGCCTTTACGCACGGGCAAGTGTTTGGGGGCGACTGATTTGCCGGCAATTTCATTAATAATCCTAATAAGTTCTAAAACCGAGTTATCCGCTCCGCAGGCAACATTAAACACCTCTCCTGAAACACCCGGAGTAACCGCAGCCAGGAGATTCGCCTGCACGACGTTTTTTACAAACGTGAAATCACGCGACTGTTTGCCGTTACCGAATATCGGCGGCTGTTCATCATCAAGTATACAGGTTATAAATTTTGGAATAACTACGGCGTATTCATCATCCAGAGCCTGTCGCGGCCCGAATACGTTAAAATAGCGCAGAGAAACCGTCTCTACTCCAAAATTTTTACTAAAAATACGGCAGTAAAATTCTCCCGTAAGTTTTGAAAGCGCATAGGGAGAAATTAACAGCGGATAGGCATCTTCTCTCTGCGGAAACACATCCGTATCACCATATACGGAGCTTGAGGAGGCAAAGACTACCCTCCGCACCCGGCAATCTCTTGCCGCCTCAAGGATATTCAATATCCCGTCGATATTAACCGCGTTATAATCATGCGGCGCTTCCATCGACTTAGGCACACTGCGCAAAGCAGCCTGATGCAGGATATAATCTACTCCGGCGCAGGCTTTCTCGCAAGCAGCCTTATCTTGGATGTCACCTTCTATCAGCTCATAAGCTCCTGAGTTCTTAAGCTCATTAGCAAAAGCTAAATTCTCACGTTTGCCTGAAGAGAAGTTATCCAAGATAACTACGGACTCTCCTTTCTTCAGCAATTCTTCCACGATATGAGAGCCGATGAACCCGGCGCCCCCGGTAACTAAATATTTAGACATTGTTCCTCCTTTTTTATTCCATCACAATCTCCAATACTGCAATCCTGAATTTTTGAAATCTGCTTTTTCGAACATGCCTTTGATATCGATGACCACGCCTTTGCCGTTAGGCCTCTTCAAATGGCTTTTTAAACTGTCCACGGTCAATTCCTGCTTGTACACGCTGTGGTTGACGGCAATGACGATGACATCGGCTTCGATATTTTTGGTATATTTAGTCAATTTTATGCCGTACTCGTGTTTGACCGCGTCGCTGTCAGCCAGCGGGTCGCACACAATCACGTCAATCCCGAATTCTTTGAGTTCGGTGATAATATCAATAACGCGGGAATTGCGAATATCGCTGACATTCTCTTTAAAGGTAATACCCATAATCAGCGTCTTGGCGCCTTTTACGGTTTTATCTGTTTCAATGAGCTGTTTAACCGTCTGTTCCGCGATGTATTTGCCCATATTGTCATTGATTCTTCTGCCGGCTAAGATAACTTCCGGATGGTAGCCTAATTCCTGGGCTTTAAACGTGAGATAATAGGGGTCAACACCGATACAGTGGCCTCCCACCAAACCCGGCCGCATGTTAATAAAATTCCACTTGGTCGAAGCGGCTTTCAGCACCGCGATGGTATCAATGCCTATCTTGTGGAAAATAATAGAAAGCTCGTTCATCAATGCGATATTCAGGTCACGCTGGGTGTTTTCAATAACCTTGGCTGCTTCCGCGCATTTGATTGATTCCGCCTTATACACCCCGGCCTTCACCACCAGGCTGTAAACCGCAGCCACCTCTTCCAACGTATCCTGGTCGCATCCGGAAACAACTTTTATCACGGTTTTAATGCTGTGTTCCTTGTCGCCGGGATTGATGCGTTCCGGAGAATAACCGACTTTAAAATCCTTTCCATAGGTAAGGCCGGAGCATTTTTCCAGAATCGGCACGCACACGTCTTCCGTCACACCGGGATACACGGTTGATTCAAACACGACAATACTGCCTTTGGACATATGCTTGCCGACTATTTCTGAAGCGCTGGTCACGCAGGACAAGTCCGGCTGTTTGTTCGGGTTAATCGGCGTGGGAACCGCCACAATGATAAATTTGGCTTGTTTCAGTTTTTTCGGCTCAGCCGTAACTTCCAAAAACCGGGATTCCTTTATCTCCTGCGTAGAAGTCTCATTATTGGAATCAAGCGCGTGCTGCAATTCTTTGATTCTCTTTTGGTTTAAATCAAAGCCGATGGTCTTGACCTGCTTGCCGAACTCAACCGCCAGAGGCAGTCCGACGTACCCCAAGCCAACGACGGCGATTTTCTCTTTCTTGTTCTTGATTTTGCCACTCAGTGTCATCGATCCTCCCTTTCTACCGTCTTTCGTCTCTCGGTTACGATGCCCGTATCGGTTTACGGTTTTCGGTTACGGCTTTTAAAATCTGTCCAGGCAACACCAAGATTGTACAATTGCCTGCCCGCTTTATCATATGCATCTATTAATTGGTCACAAAGTTTTACATCTACATACTGAGGGTAAATATCACGCGCTTCGCTTAGACTTACTATTGTTTCATTGCTTTCTGCCATCGCGTCATCGATATATTTTTGGAACCCTGACTTTTGGTGTTTTTTTGCATACCCTTCTGCTATTAACCGCGGAATCGCTTTACTTGATCGTCGCAATTGGTCTATTAAATCAAATTTCTCGCATTCCGGCAATTTGGGGACTATTTCTTCCATTACAATTAACATTGCCGCATAGCTATTCTGATAGACATCCAGATCTCTAAAACTTGTTATTTTCTTTCTCTCGTCCATCTTTTATATCGTCTTTCGGTTACAGCTTTCAGCCTCTAAACGTTGACTTTTGGGACGATACGGGCTGCGTTACCGTTTACCTTTTCTACCGTCCTTCGTCCCAGCGAGCGCAGCGAAGCGATCGTCCTTCGTCCCTCGGGTTATTCAACGGTTACCGATTTGGCCAGGTTCTTCGGCTTATCGACATTGCAGCCGCGTTTAACCGCAATATAATAGGCCAAAAGTTGTAATGGTAATGCCACGAGTAAAGGAGAAAAGATCTCCTGTATATCCGGAATGTAAATAACGTCGTCGACAAACCTGCCTATCTGCTCATCCCCTTCCGTGGCAATCGCGATAACCTTCCCCTTGCGTGCCTTTATTTCCTGAATATTCGATAGCATTTTATCATATGTGGCGCTTCTCGGCGCAATACATACCGCCGCCAGATTAGGGTTAACCAAAGCTATCGGGCCGTGTTTCATCTCCCCTGCCGGATAAGCGGACGCATGGATATAGGCAATTTCTTTTAACTTCAACGCTCCTTCTAAAGCGCTGGGATAATTAACCCCTCTTCCTAAATAATAAAAATCATCAAAGGCGGCGTATTTATCAGCGCAATGAGCGATCTGCTGTTCAACTCCTAAAACCTTTTTCATGAGCGCGGGAATAAGCGTCAGTTCTTTCACCAGGTTGTTTTTCAATTCCGGCTTAATATTTTTTTTCAAAACACCCAAATAAACGGCAATTATATACAAACAAAATAATTGCGCGGTATACGCTTTTGTGGAAGCTACACCGATTTCCGGGCCGGCATGGATATAGAACACGGAATCAGATTCCCGCGTAATGCTGGAACCGACGACGTTACACAGGGAAAACGTAGACAGCCCCTTTTGTTTCGCCTTTTTAAGCGCAACCAAAGTATCCGCCGTTTCTCCGGATTGCGTTATGGAAATAATCAGGCTCCCCGGTTCCGCGATAAAATGTTTGTAGCGGAATTCACTGGATATTTCAACATCCGCATGAAGATTAGTAAAATATTCCAAGGCCAGCTCTCCCACCATCCCGGCATGGAAAGACGTTCCGCAAGCTTGAATAATCACCTGATGGGCCTGCAGGATACGGCTTTTTATTTTCAATAATTCTTCGACTTTCAGGTCAAGGTTTCTAAAATCAATCTTTTCCGCGAGTATACTTTTAACGATTTGCGGCTGTTCATGGATTTCCTTCAGCATAAAATGCGGATATCCGTTTTTTTGCGCCGCGTTCACATCCCAATCAACCGTTGAAATATTATAATTCACCGGCGTACCGTTTATATTGCTAATCGTAAGTATGTCGTCTTCAACAACCACCACTTGATAATCATCAAGAAAAACAACTTTTCGCGTATAAGGAATTATTGCCGGGGCATCAGAGGCAATAAACGTTTCTCCCTCGCCGATACCGACGATAAGCGGACTGCCGTTACGCGCGGCAATAAGCTTACGCGGTTCTTGTTTACGCATCACCGCCAAGGCATAGGCCCCTTGAATATCCATCAAAGTACAGAAAACCGCCTGTTCCAGATTCGCCGCGCCGTTTTTGAGATAATCTTCGACCAGATGCGCAATCACCTCGGAATCCGTTTCCGACTTAAAAATATGCCCGGAGGATTGCAGCTTTTCTTTTAATTCCAGATAATTTTCGATAATACCGTTATGAACAACCGCAATCGATTCGCTGCAATCAACATGCGGATGCGCATTCACGCGAACCGGCTCGCCGTGAGTCGCCCAGCGCGTATGCCCGATACCTAAGGAGCCTTTCATGGGATAATCCTTTAGGACTGCCTTAAGATTTTCAAGGCTGCCGACCTCGCGGCATAGATAGAGGTCATTGCCGTCCAGTGTAGCCAAACCCGCCGAATCATAGCCGCGGTACTCAAGCCTTTCCAGGCTTTCGATAATAATTCTGCTTACATTACGCTTTCCTATATATCCGATTATCCCGCACATTTTTTTATTTTTCCTTTTTTCGGCCTGCAGCCTGCAGCTTTTGTAGCCATCAGCCATGAGCTTATCAGCTTAAGAACTAATGAGCTAATTGCGTCTTTCGTCCCAGCGAGCGCAGCGAGCGATCGTCCCTCGGACTTCGGTTTTACTTCGTCCTAGCGAAGCGATCGTCCTTCTGTTTTCCCTGCCGCCTGCAGCCTGAAACTTGCAGCAATATTTCCTATGAGCTATCAGCCATGAACTATGAGCCAATTGTATTCACACATATTGGTAAATATATGCCGGTATATAATATTCAACGTGAGTTAATACGTATCCAATCAGATTTGCCTCTGCCTGCGCTAAAAATTCGGCCGCATGGTCCACGACCCCCCGCTGCGTCTTTCCCGCCCTTACGGCCATCAGTACCATATCCGATTGGGCACAGACGATGGAGGCATCCGCTATCGGGATTAAAGGCGGCATATCCACGATTATCACGTCAAACTGCTTCTTTAATTCACCAAGCAGTTTTTTCATCTTTTCCGAGGAAAGCAGTTCCGAAGGATTATCGGCAATTTTCCCCCGCGGTATTATTGTTAATTTATTTATTTTAGTCTTAAACAATATATTATTTATCTCTGTGCCAAGCATTAAGTATTCACTCAAGCCAACATTGGAATTAAGCCCTAAGGAATGATCAATGCGGCCGCGGCGCAAATCACAATCAATAAGCAATACCTTCTTACAATCCACATCCTTAGTCATCGCCACGGCAAGGTTAAGCGAAGTTATAGATTTGCCTTCTCCGTTGACCGCGCTGGTAATCGCAATCGTTTTAAAGCTCTCTTTCTGCATCTTACTTTTAATGCTTTCCCGAAGCCGGTAATATTGCTCGGCTATCGGCGACTTCGGATAAAAATGCGTTACAATACGTGGATTAATATTGGAATCGCTGATACTTTTTAAGATAAATTCTTTTGGCAGCGAAGGCATCCGCAACGCATCAATCTGTTTATCTTTTACAATCTTAAACGCCTCAAAAATATTTTTCATATCAACCCCCGGCTATGGTTATCTGACAACAGAAAATATAAATACCCCAGCGACCACTAAAAAGAAACACAACGCGATTAATACGTAGATAAAACGTGCCCCCTGCTTACGCCGGTTAAACTCCTGGTCAAGGATAATCGTGGAAACAGACCCAAAAACCGGCAGTTTCAGATATGCCTTGGCATCATTAATATTTTTAAACGAATGGTCAAACATCTCGGCCAGATAAATGCACCCCGCTCCCCCAGCTATACCAAAAACAATCCCCAATAATAAAAACTTTACCGGGTCAGGCTTCTTGGGTTTTAAAGGCAAGAGCGGCGGGTCTATAATCGTAAATCTTGTGCCTTCCTTAAAGGTTTCAAGCTGACGCGTAATGCGCGCCGTTTCCAGCCGGCGCAGAAGCATCCCATATATATCCTCGTTTACGCGGGCATCAAGCGTTAATCCTTCGGAAATATTTTTCAAAGAAAGTTCGTCTTCTTTTTTAAAAGCCGGCAGATCGGCTTCCGCAGGAGCGTTGGCATTCGGCCCCTTGCCCAATTCTTTCAGCAATAAAAGAGAAAGCATTTCCTGCTGTGAAGCCTGCTTCGGTTTAAACTCTACATTGGTGTCATCTTTTTCCAGTTCATTTGTTAATTTACTAATACGCGCCTGAAGATTTTTAACCAAAGGATGGTCCGGAGTAGAATCAACAAGTAATCCATCCAGCTCTTTCTGCCGCCTCTTTATCTCATCCTCCTTAATCTTGCGGCGGTATAATCTCAACTGCTCTTCCAGGAATTTTACGGCAACGTCGGTTTCCTTTGTCTGAGATTCCACGTTATGCCGGATAAAAATATCCGTCAAGTTTTTGACAACCTGCTGAACCTGTATCGGATCTTCCCCTTGATATGAAATCATCACCAGCTGCGGGCCGCGCAATTCAACGCCTATATTTTCACGGATATCGTCTATTAATTTTTCATAACCCAACTGCGACCTTACATCCTTACCCATATCCAGCCGCTTAACCAGTTCCACCAACGCCGTCCAGCTTAATATCCGCTCCCGCAGAATTCTCAATCGCTCCGCGACACTGGTAGAAACCGCCAAACCACTGATTAACGGGTTAATAACATTTTCCTCTTCAATCAAAATCACCGATCGGGAAACATAGGTTTTGGGCAGAATAAAACTCAGCAAAACCGTCATAAAAAAAATAACAATAAACGGATAAATAAAAAGCTGTTTTCTGCGAAAAAATATCTGCAAATAATCCATCACGTTTTCCGACATATTAATTCTCCTTAATGAGCAGCTAATTTACGCAATTTCAATTGCGTAAATTATAGGCCGTTAGGCCGTCTGCGAATTAATGTCCGAGCTGCGGCGGGAAAATATCACCAGAGATTTTCCCGACTTCTTGCAGCCGGACATAATGAACACCTAGTATTGTCAAAAATCCCACGTTCCAAACACTAAATTACAAATTGGAATCTCCTCTCCGCTGATGAAAAATATTAGTATTTTAAAATCACTCTCTTAACGCACAATTTTTCATGAAACTTATCGGCGCTATTTATTAGCGCCGCGGCTGATCTCTGTATAAAACGTCTTGTTCCCATGTATTATATGCGCTTGAGCTCTGGAAAAACGGCGAAACGATTTGTTCCAGAATAGTGCTGACCTTATATAACGCCGTAGTCGGAAGCACGATAATATCGCCGGATCTCAAATCATAATTGATATCCAGTTTGCCTTCATAAAGCAACCTGAGCAAATTTACTTTCTTAACCAGAGGCTTTCCGTTTTCCTGCGGCCGGATAATCATTGCTCTGCGCAAGGAAGCCACATTTTCCCTCGGCAGCCCGGCAGCGATTACCGCTTCCCGCACAGGCATGAACTCATTCCGCATCGCGTATTTTCCCGGCCGCGCAACCGCGCCCATTACATACACTACTTTACTGTTATATTCCACGATCGTTACGTCTACTTCCGGGGATTCGATATATTTAGTAATAATATCTTTCAAACGCTCGGCAGCTTCTTGTCTGGTTAAATTTTCCAAGACAATATCTCCGACAAAAGGATATTGGATTTTCCCGTTAGGGCCGACAGGAAATCTGCCGCTAAATTCTGCGTGGCGCCTTACATTAATATCCACAACATCCATTTTCCCCAAGGTATATTCTCCGTATTCTTCCTTTTTTATCTTATTTATTTTTGTTTTTTCCACCTTATCCAAAGACGCTAAAGATGTTGAAGTGATGGTAAAAACCAAACATAACAAAACCGCTAAAGACAAATACCGTTTTCGCTTTAAATTTAAATCCCTATTCATCTTTGTCCCCCTACGTTACACTCGCTATCGTAAAAAATCGAATCCTTAAACCCCTTTAAAATTGCTACATCTTCCTGCGTATAAAACCGCCATCCTCTCCAATCGCGTTTGGCCTTTCCGACTTTACCGGAATTTTCCCAGCGCATGATCGTCTTAGACGTAACACCAATCTTTTCAGCAGCCTCTGTAATAGTCATCCTGCCGTTTACCATGACCATGTCCTTCTCCCTTCATTTGCTGGATAAAAAGCGAAATATCTATTTTAACAAAATCCGCCAGAATTCCCCGCTGCTTGCAGCGGGGATGAATAGCGTCTTTTGCCGCGGAAAATGCCAGGCATTTTCCGTGTATGAAGATACCCTGCAGCTCGCTGCAGGGGAGATTCATTATTATTGTCTTGGACTGTACCGGAATGTCCGACTATCAGCAAGATAAGGTTATTTATAGCATTATCCGTGCCTAAAACATTGTTTCTGGAGAAAAATATCCATTTATTTTATAACATTTTTTATTTCAAAATGTTACGATAACGCCTCACCCTTAATTTTTCAAGTATTATATATGCCGCTTAAATAACCATGTTAGAATAGCTGTACATCTTGTTGAAAAAACTAGACAGTCAGGGATTGTCCGGGATAGTCAGGCTTTTTAAAGACTATCGGAAATATATGAAATATTGAGTGTACACTATATTCCGGAATTTGCAAGAGAAAATGAAAATTTTGGAAGAAACATCACTAAAAATTATTTTCTGCTGACTCCAGCGGCGGTAAGGACATGTCTTTGGAAGAAATTATCGGGTCTTTAAGCGGCCATTCAATCTTCAATCTTGAATCATTCCAGAGGATACCCCGCTCCAGCACTTGCGAATACTCGCGCGTACAATGATATAAGACTGTGGCCGTCTCGGATAAAACGGCAAAACCGTGCGCAAATCCTTGCGGCACATAAAGCATGTTTCTTTTTTTCGATGAGAGGACTTCTGCCACCCATCGGCCATAATACGGAGAACTTCTGCGCAGGTCAACGGCTACGTCAAATATCTCACCGCCGGCAACCTGAACAAGCTTTCCCTGCGCCATCGGATTTAACTGATGATGCAACCCCCTTAATACATTCTTTCCGGACACTGAACAATTCATCTGTACAAAATGCGTACAGATACCTGCTTTTTCGAAATCCGAAAGCTTATAAAGCTCACAGAAATATCCCCGGGAATCTTCAAAAATCTGCGGTTCTATCAGAATAACTCCCGGAATTGCAAGGTTGGAGAATTTAAACGGCATACTTCTCCTCCTCAAGAATCTTTTTCAAATAATTTCCATAACTTGTTTTTACGGCGTTGGCAAGCACCAGGAGCTTATCTTTCGATATATATCCCTTGCGGTATGCCGCTTCTTCGATACAGCCGATTTTCAGGCCCTGACGGTCTTCGATTGTTTTAATAAACATTGACGCGTCTATAAGCGAATCATACGTTCCCGTATCAAGCCAGGCATATCCCTGCCCCAGCAGCCTTACTTTTAATTTATTGTTTTTAAGATAGACGTTATTCACATCGGTAATTTCCAGCTCTCCCCGCTTTGAAGGCAAAATTTCCTTTGCTATCCTGACCACTTTGCGGTCATAAAAATAAAGCCCGGTTACCGCCCAATGCGATTTATGCACCTTGGGCTTTTCCTGAATACTAAGGACATTGTGGTTTTCGTCAAAATTAATTACTCCGTATCGCTGCGGGTCATTGACATAATAACCAAAAACACAGGCCCCTTCTTTCTGCGCCATCGCCTTCTTCAATTCCCCGGCAAGCCCGGAACCGAAGAAGATATTATCCCCTAAGATTAAGGCCACATTTTCGCCGGCGATAAAACTTTCTCCGATAATAAACGCCTCGGCAATACCGCGGGGTTTTTCCTGTACGGAATAAGAAACTTTGATACCGAAATCACTGCCGTCTGCGAAAAGAGATTGAAATTGCGGGATGGCATCCGCGGTAGAAATAATCAAGATATCTTTAATCCCGGCAAGCATCAAAACCGACAAGGGATAATAGATCATCGGCTTGTCGTATATGGGAAGCAGCTGCTTGCAAACACCTTTTGTAATCGGATAGAGCCGCGTTGCTTTACCACCGGCTAAAATTATTCCTTTCATAACAACTCCTTAATGAGTAGATAATTTACGCAATTTCGATTGCGTAAATTATAGGCCGTTAGGCCGTCTGCGAATTAATGCCTGAGGCGCTGCGGGGTAAATATCGAAGAGATTTACCCCGTAAGCTCGCGCCCAGGCTTCAATAAATACTTTACTAATTACTTCGCTTC
>JAHIOQ010000116.1 GCA_018895275.1 Candidatus Omnitrophota bacterium | reverse complement strand
GAACGCGAAATGTTTTTTTTCCGCGTTTTACCGCCTTTTTTAAATTTTCGCCGATTCCATGCCTTAAAATAAGCGCGAAAAATTACCGGTTCTTAATTCCTGAAGAAATTTATTATAAAATTATTGATAAAAAATACGGTAAACAGTTTTTAAAAGTTTTATGCCTCAAGACGCCCAACGATTGAAAACTCCCGGCTTTATATTTCTTTCGGTACAAACGCATCGATGACCCAAAAAAATATTATTTATCCTGTATTTACAAATCATGGAAAAAAAATTATAATTAACACAGTACTTTTTTAACAATAAACTTTATTAACCTATCTTTTAATTCCAAACTTTAATGCAGAAACCTTTTTACAGCATAATTATCCCCACTTACAACCGGAAAATTTTCTTAAAAAAAGCTGTCGCCTCCGTATTGGCGCAAAGTTTAGAAGATTTTGAACTGATTATAATCGATGACGGCTCAACAGACTCTACCCGCTCATTCATAGACAGCCTGAGCGACCCGCGCCTGAAATATATTCGCCAGGAACATCAGGGGGTTTCCGCGGCCCGGAACAATGCGATAAAAGCCTCCAGGGGGTGTTTCATCGCCTTCCTGGATTCTGATGATTGGTTTAAACCGCAAAAACTGAAGATAACACACCAATACATATTAAAACACCCTGATTACCGCATCTTTCACACGGAAGAAATATGGTACCGAAACGGAATTCTCCTCGCGCAAAAGGCCATTCACCGCAAACCGGACGGATATGTATTCGAGCAGTCACTCAAACTTTGCTGTATAAGCATCTCCGCAGCAGCCGTCAAAAAAGAGCTCTTTGATGCAATCGGTTTGTTTGACGAAACCATGCCTGCCTGTGAAGATTATGATTTCTGGCTGCGGGCAACCGCACGGTATCCGGTTAAACTTATCCCGGAAGCGCTGACTCTTAAAAAAGGCGGACACCTTGACCAGCTTTCTAAAAGATACCCTTGTATGGACAAATTCCGTATCTATGCCATAAAAAAAATCCTCGATTCCGCTGCTCTTGCTCCGGAACAAAGAAAAGCCGCGGTGCGGGAATTAGCTCGAAAATGCCTGATTTACATTAAAGGAGCGGAAAAAAGGTATAAACACAAAGAAATTGAATATTATAAAGACATAATCAGCACCTATAATACACAGGAAGAATATGACTGATATTTCTAAAAACCTGAAATCCAACATAGAACGCGCATTCGGCTTTAGATTGAACAATAATCAATATAAGGAGTTACGCAGGTTATTTTACGAGATAATGCAGCGGGAGAACATGGATGAAGAGTCTATCATGAAAGAGATCCTCGATATCCCGGGTATCGAGAAAATCGGCGGCAGAAACAAGTTTTTCCCGATAAAGGCATATCTTTTAGGAAAAAGATTCCCGCTCGCTAGTGCCCGCGCAAAGATAGATGCGAAAAGCGTCTTCCTTGCCGATCTTAAGCCTGCCTTGCCTGAAAGTGACAATAAGTGGAAAAAGCCCTTTGTACCGCAAAAAGTATTTATTGAACATAACGCCCGCGACAGCTACCTGGCAAAAAGGTTTTATTCCGCCTTTCCGCAAGCCGAATACGAAGAACTTGATTTTTACGGGGAATACCTTCACAAACACAAATTCACATTAACCGACCTGAAAAAGCCCCTGGTATTTATCGTTAAAGAGAAATGGGATTTCATTCGGCCCTGCCCCTGCACGAAAAATCACCTCGGCTGCAATTATTGGATATTTAACCTGGGGTTCGGCTGCCCTTATGACTGTTCTTATTGCTTTCTGCAACAGTACACAAACTTTCCCGGCATTGTCCTGCCGGCAAACCTGGACGATTTTTTCAGCAGATTCGATGATTTCCATAAAAAGATATCCGCTCCGATACGCATCGGGACCGGAGAGTTCTGCGACTCGCTTGTCTTAGACGATATTACCGGATATTCACGGCAGCTTATCGGTTTTTTTAAAAACAAACCGGTGTTTTTTGAATTAAAAACAAAAAGCGCTCAAATTGAAAACATATTAAAAGTGCCGGCTTCGGCAAACATCGTTATCTCCTGGTCGCTTAATCCGCAGTGCGTAATCGACAAAGAAGAAAGAGGCGTTGCCTCGCTTAAGGAAAGAATACTCGCGGCAGAAAAGGTTCAAAAACACGGTTTTTCAATCGCGTTTCATTTTGATCCGATTATTTATTCGCAAAACTGGGAACGGATGTACGGCGAGGTCATCGATTCTTTATATACACACATTAAGCCGCCGCTGCGATGGATCAGCCTTGGTACTCTGCGCGGCACCCGGGAACTTAAAAACATTAGCGAACAACGTTTCCCGCAAAGCAAAATATTTTACGGAGAACTTTTTCTCGGCGAAGACAAAAAACTGCGTTATCCGAAATTCTTAAGAAAACAGATCTACTCTTTTATGTTAAAATACATACGAAAATATGACCCGCATACTCCGGTTTATCTCTGTATGGAAGACAACGAATGCTGGCAGGCAGTCAGCCCACTGCTCTCCAGCTCCGAAAAAATCGAAAAATATCTTCTATCTCAATAGCTATCCAGGAGAAAACATTCTTTTCTCCTATAACCTCTTTGTTCGATTCCGTCCCTACCATAAAAAAACTCCCATCTTAAAGATGGGAGTTTAAAAATGCCGAGGGACGGAATCGAACCGCCCACGCAAGGATTTTCAGTCCTTCGCTCTACCGACTGAGCTACCTCGGCTTAAATCTAAAGTTACTTTTAAAGCAATAAAATCTTTTACGTACGCTTCCTCACTTTGCAAACCTGCGAAGGAGGGTACCGACTGTAAATGAGCACATTACTTATGGAGCGCAGCGACATAAGTAATAAGTGCGAATTTATCCCGCTGTTAAAAGACGAAGTCTTTTAGCGGGAAGCTACCTCGGCTTAAATCTAAAGTTACTTTTAAAGCAATAAAATCTTTTACGTACGCTTCCTCACTTTGCAAACCTGCGAAGGAGGGTACCGACTGTAAATG
>JAHIOQ010000115.1 GCA_018895275.1 Candidatus Omnitrophota bacterium | reverse complement strand
TTGCCATCCTGTATCCTCGCAAATACCGTCTTCCCATCCAGCCCCGGCGCTACCGGTATCGCAGTATATCCCTCACTGTCTACATATGTCGTTGTCTTTATTTCATATAATCCGTTCGCGCTCTTCGTAGCTTCATTGTGTAATGTCCCGGTAAATTTGAACCCGCCATATCCTTCGGTCTCAAACTTCAATCCATTTACGTTGCCGTAATAATAAGTCTTGCCATCCTGTATCCTCGCAAATACCGTCTTCCCATCCAGCCCCGGCGCTACCGGTATCGCAGTATATCCCTCACTGTCTACATATATCGTTTCTAACGTGTAAAGTCCTTCTTGGTTTTTTATACATTTTGTCGTTGCAGTAAGTTCAACATCACCGTATCCTTTTAATTGCCGTGAAATAGATTTATTTTCTAGCAAAATATTTCCCTCTACAACCACCCCGCCTTTCCCAATATCCTTCCCATTTATACTTATCCCCAATCCCGTCTTATTATAAACCGCTGTATTATCGGCAATGGCAAACTGGCCGTTATCCCCAAAAGCAAACTTACTGCCCGCTGCTACCCAGACATTGCCATTATCTCCTTTAATAAAAGTTAGACTCTCCTGCCCCCTATTCTTATCCGATGAACCGGCGCCGCCCTGTTGTTTTAGAGCAGAAAAATCAACCTTTCCTTGCTCATCCCACGGTCTTCCCGTATCAAAATCCGCTAAGACATAACCAATACTACCTTTGTTAATTATCAGTTTATCATCGGCAAGGCCAAGGGATGAAAAGAATGTACTCTGAAAGGATATGGAATTTTGGCCATTTTCAAGCACAAAAGACTTGCCTTCCGGGGTTTTTATTTCTATTCCTTGAACAACTTTTAAAACCTTGGTTTCTGGATCAATAACCTCAAATTTCTTTGTGCCTTCTAATATTGCCATGCCATCACGACGATATATTATGGATACGTCATTACCTTCAGTGGATATTTTAGAGCCGTCTCTGCCAAAAACATTAGATATTGCCCGGCTGTCCGGGCCTTTTTCTTCAACTGCAAGTTGTTGTCCAAAATCCGTGTCTATAATTGTTACATCCGCTTTTGTCAGATCGCAGGTGTTTGGCAGATCTATACCGATTGATTCAACTAAAGATTTCTTTGTCTCCAGCGGTAAATTCGCTAAAGAAGTAATTACCGCTTCACGCGACTCTTTAGTTAAAATAAGACTGCCATTCCTGTCTAGTGTCACGCCAACTTGTGTATCCCCCAAGTTTTCAGTTAACTGGCTCAATCCCAATTGCGCTGCCACGCCGCTTAAAGCGGTTTTTCCGTACTCTTTTCCTGTTCTTGCGTCCATTAAAACCGGGTCATCCGGAATACCTGAGCCGCTGGCAACAGTAAAATAAACCTTATCCTTATTATCCAGCGTCATGCTCAAATCAAGAGAACCACTGCCGTCAATGGTTTGAAAAGTAGGATTGCTTGCCTCCCATGTTCCTAATGCAGCGTTATAATTTACTATTGCCGAGGCATTAAACTTTACTCCCTCTGCCGCGCTAATATTGCCAAAAATAGAGATATTAAATACGTCCATGGTTACGGCTATATTACTTAACGCGGCATTTGTCGGGTCAAGAAGACGCTGATAACTTGAAGAGCTTAACTGAGCAGCCACTACTTTGCCATTAATAATTACATCCTGCTTTTGCGTTGTTTTCCATTGCGAATTATTTCCGGTATTCGTATAATATGAATCTGCTTTGTCTCGCAAAAAAGCATCGGCATCGGCAAAAATAACAGCATCGCTGTTTTCTCCAGCGCCATACTTCATTAATTCTTGTTGAGCGCCTTCGCGCAGCGCCGGATTCGCGGCAATCGCCGCTTCATCCAATTCAATTACAACTTTCCCATCAACTAATAGCGCGCAAAGGCCTGTATTAGCCCTGAAGGCATTAAATTCATTGATTTTATTATCAACTTTATACATTAAATACGTATTGTAAACAGCCGCGCCCGCAGCTATGTAGCCTGTAGTAAAGTTCTTCCGGGCTTCGGTATTTTGAAAGCTTAACTGCCGGGCAGAAATAGTGCTCAACCACGCGTCGCCAAAGCTCATATTCGTAGATGTTGAGGCGCTGCCCTCTCCTGCCTGCTGCCCGAATATTTCCGGCTTTTCCTGCTTCCAGTAATTCCAATATTCCGTCTTATCCGCGTTCCGCGTCCAATAGGTGTTGATACTGCCGTCGGCGTTGTAATACCTGCCGTCCGCGCCAAGCTTAATCTCGCCCTGTCCGTGCATCATATAATCCATGCTATCGATTTCACTATTGTAACTATCAATATATTGCATGCGCTCATACGCGTTTCCCGAGCTATAACCCGTGGTAAAACCAAGTTGTCGTTGCACCTGAGTTTGGATTATAGATCCAAATGTGTTGCTCAAAGTAGCAACGAATTCGTCATAAGTCTGATCTTTTTTAACATCTTTCCCAAAACCTGTAGAAGCAATATCCCAGACAACGCTCAGATTATACGCTGCCTCAGACGCCTTGATGTCGGTATAATCAAATTCACGGATCAGCAAATCTTTGTAGCCCATAGCGGTCATGGTTCCTAAGCCGCTGAACAAGGCGTCACTTACATCTGTCCAGGAAAAACTTTTCGTAGGATCAATCGCCGCATTGGTCAAGCCGGTAATTAAGCTTTGAGAAAATGCCCCAAGCGCTCCGGTGAATATCGGGCTCATGCCGCTTTCCCGGCATATTCTTTCCATGCATTTGGCGGTAATAGCTCCGGCCAGGCTGCCGAGTGAAGACATCAAATTATTGGACAACCTCGTGCTGAAATCAGATTGACCATAGCTATTATTTTTATAATCAAAACCAAGCGCCGCTCCGCCTATTGATTGCGCCGCGGTGCCGGCCGCCAAGGCAACACACTCCATTAACAACGGATCCCAGTTATTGTTGTAACCTACCTGCCGGATAGATTCCATGGCCAGATTCGTCACCGCGCCGACAACCATACTCTTGGCTATCTCCGCAGTCATCAGCTTTCCAAACTCCATAGCGCCGCTCTGAAAGCTGACATTGCACGCTGAACTGCCGGCCCAAGCGCCGCCTGCGCCGATAATGGCCGCGCGCAGATATGGGTTCTCAATATTTTTCGTAACCGCGGTTAAGGCATAGGAAACCAGCGTTTGTTTAACCGCATTAATCGCCGTGTTGACTACCATTGTCTGTACTGCTGTAGACGTTGCCGCCGCACTGATAACGCCCCAAACACCTCCGGAAGCCCCCCCCGCTATAGCCGCACCAACACTATTCGCGGCAAAACCTTGCCCAGCCGTATACCCTAATGTGCCTTGAATATTCTGCGCCCCCTTTGCGAAATGGCCCACGCAAAAGGCAACCGCGGCATTGACAGTGGCCTCAATTATCATCCTTTTGAAGAGAACCTTAAAATCTTCTATATTGCTCGTTTTACAGGCCATGACCATATCATAATCAAAGCAATAACCGACAATCGTGCCGACAAAAGCGCCAATCGCCATACCCAACTGTGTTTGTCCGCCGCAGAATGTTCCGATAATCCCGCCGACAATCGTGCCCACGGCAATACAAATAACCTTCATTACCTGCCCGATAATCCGCGCCACGTTTTCCGGCAGGAGATGATATAATGCCACCGTCGGAGCGCAGAGCATCTGCATCGTGCCCATGGTCATTGTCCAGAAACCTTCCTTAAAGTTTCCGGTGAGCATCATAAGAGAACCTTTGATAACATTTATCATACCGTTAACAAAGGTCTTTACCCCTTCAACAACTGCATTAACGACCGATTTAAATACCTTAGCAACCGATTTAAAGACACTCCCGATACCGCGTCCGCCGCGAATCTCGCGCATCTGCATATCCAGCAGCCGGTCTTCCTGTATTTTCTGCCTGGCGATTGCCAGGGTATTTCCGTCCCAGCGGAATTTGAATTCCGTGAGCGAAATGACCTGTTTTTGGCCGTTATCGATAATCGTGACATTGTCCCCATCGATACTTACCAGGCTTACCCAGTGGTCGCCGTCGAGATGAACAACCGCCATACCGTTGAGTTCAAGCAGGCTTTCCAGGGTGAGATTATAACCTTGCAGGTCAATGCCGTGCTGCCGCGCGACATTTTTAATCGCCAGCATTGAGGTCATTACGTCTTTGCCCTGAATAACCACTTCTCCGGTTGCCAGGATGTCGTCAACGATTAAAGAATAGGCAAGGTCCTGCTGTGAGGAAAATTTGCGGCCGATATTCGTAAGAAACGCGTCAAACGCCTTAACCGCGCAGTTGATGATGTTTACCGTCCGGTCCCAGGTCCACTGCATTGCCTTTAAGATATAGGCGCGGGCAATATCCGCCTTGCTGAAACCGGAAGCGGCCATGGCCTTGGCGACTTCCACCATATCCCGCTTTAATTCCGTGGCAATCTTAAGTATCGCTTCACCGTTTAAGCCGGAATTGCGAAAAGCGGTAATAATATCTTCTTCCGTATAACCGCATTTTATAAGCGCGCCGTATATCTCCTTATCGGAGTACCGGATCTGCGCCTTGTGCAATGCCTGCACGATATCCCCGCAGCTTATATTTGCTTCCTTAAATATATTTATGATATCTTTGAGATTAAAACCCAGTTGCGCCAATGCCGTTATGATTCTCTCGTTGGAGAGCCCGGCCTTTTTGAGCACATCGATCAATTCTTTTCCGCGTTTGCCTTCATTAATCATGATCCGCACAAATTCTACAGTCTGGCGGAACAACGCGTCTTGGTTTAGGCTTTTTTCTATAATCTTAGATGCCTTTTCCTCAACCGGCGAGTCGGTAATTTTTGGGAGCTCGAATATCGCTTCTTTAGATGCTTCTTTTTCTTCCGGCTTTTCCTGCGGAGGGCCGGTCTTTTGCAGCGCATTGTTCTTGCTTTCTTCTTTTTCTTCCTCTTCCGCTTTCAATAGGCTGCCGAGCAGATTTTTTACTTCTTCCTTATCATAACCGCCTTTCATCAAGGCATGATAAATTTCTTTTTTATTAAATCCCTGGCGCAAAGCGCCGAATCCCGCCTCACTGACCGAACACCCCGAGCTTTTCAAGGCCTTAAATATGTCCGCCAGGTCATTGCCGGCAATCGACAACCCGCTTATTGTCGTATCGATTAAAGACAAAGGTTCCGCCCCGCCTTTTCTTGTCACCTGCTCAAATCCCATATATGGCATTGCCGGCTGTGTAAGAACAAACTGGTTACTAAGCGCGTCCTTCGACAGCTTGTCGCGTTCATCCTTTATCTTCTGGGAATCCAGCGCCATCTGTTGAGAGCCTTTATTCTCACGGTAATTCGCCGCCCAGGATACATCAGCCAAGGTCAGGATAAAGGCCTGCATAACAATAAAGGCAATCGCCTTAAACCATAATTTGTTCGTTTGGTCATACATATTTAGGCCTCCGGCACATTTGAATCATTTAAAAGTTAAATCGGTAACGCATTTGTTGCGCGTTTCAGAATATCACTCTCTAATTGGGTATTTGTGTTAGTTGTCTGCCGCGGCTGATTTGTGCCGTTTATTCTGTTTTCCGCCGCGGACATTATCCCGGTAATCGCTCCGGGCGTATATGAATAAGCCACGTAAAAACGGCCTCTTTTGCTTTCAAATGTACTTTGTACCTCTTCCTTTGAATAGCCTGCCTGCAGCATTGCCGCGGCCAGGTTGATTTCCCCCTCTCCGGCTGAGGTCATGCGCGGCTGAGTACGGGATATGAACCAACCGCCATGGAATTTCGCCCGCGGCTTGCCGTCGGCAACCTTGCTGATAAGAAAATCCTTCGCCTGTTGCGCGGACATCCCCGTATCCTTAAGATTTTGAACAATGCTGTCTAAAGCGGGCTTAATATCATAACCGGCGGCCTGCATTTCATTGACCGTAGATTTTATCGCTTCCTGCCTGGCTGCATTTTCCCTGGTTTCCAGCTTTTGTTCCTGTGTCTGTCCCAATTTAATGATTAGTGTTTTTATAATGCTCTTAAAAATACTCTTAAATTTTCCCGTTGGTTTTATTGTGTACACTGCTGCTTCTGCCTTGGATATGCTCGCGGTACTTAACGCCTGATAAGCGTCAGAGGCGCTGACTCCGGCTATATTGAGAATTTTCGCGATTTTAGCGCCGGCATACCCTTTTTTCGCGTAACCGTCGACAATTTGTTCAACCGTATATCCCTCGTTGAGCATGTCTTTGGCAATGTTGCCTTCCTGGGTATAGTTGTTTTTCACTCTCGCCCCAAACTTGCCGCGAGGACGAATGTTTTGCCCTAGCCCTTCGGTAATCCTCTGCTCTGCAGGTTTAAGTTCTTCTGTTTTCTGCTGTACCGGTTCTACGGTATTTGCGGTATTTATTGTTTCCTCCGTCTGAGCCTCTAATGCGCTTGATGCTGCTGATGCAATGCTGCCGCTTACAACCACTGCCTGCGGCTGCACTACATAATTTACGGAAGCCTTGGAATAAGCTATTTCCGCTTCTGTCTGGGAATACCCAATCTGTATTAAGCTTGATATGATTTCACCTTTTGTCTTTCCGCTCTCAATATACCCGGAAGCGACCGCCTGCGCGGTTGTCCCCGGACTCAGGCTATTATCAGAGGACGCTTGTGTCCCATTAACAACCGATATGTCCTGGCTGACCGGGATTGTCGCTATCGGGTTATTAACATTAGATTCTGTTTTCTTCTCGGTATTTTCGAGTGATACGAATGTCCCTTTGCTGCTAAAGGGCCACTCGCCGCTGCTATCTGAGGCCACTGATAAAACAATCATAACTACCATACAAATTATTATATACTCTCTTTTTTTCATTTCATTACCCTCCTTTATAAATCAGTGATATTTTCCTCCGAGGAAAATGGATTCGGTTGAATTCTGATGTCTTCTGCCATAGTTTCATATTTGCTATTATTTTTATTGCCAAACGGTGAAAACAACTGCCCCGCATTACGTATCCCTAAAGGAACAGCGGCATCCGCTTCTCTCTTAGAAAACTTTTCATTGCTCAACAATGCCGTATAAATCTCTTGTCCGCTGTAATCACCAGTGCTCAAAAGCGCCATACTGATTGTATGCGCATTATTTCCGTTCTTCGCTAAATTGTCGACAATTTCGTTTAAGGAATAGCCGGCCATCCGCAATCCTTCTACCGTCTCCTTTGTACAAGCAATCGATGAAGCGTCCGAAACATATGGCAAGCTGTCCTTTGCCGATAAAAGACCTGCCGAAACTGTCTGCGCCGATGAAGAATCACTATCTGCCATTGTTTGATGTTCCATCCGTTCATCTCCGGGGACTAGCTCTTGCCCGTGCACCGCCTCTTTACAACAAAAAGGAGTGATGAGAATACAAAGCGCAACGATACACTCAAGGCGTAAGTTTCGCTTAATCATTGTACTCATCCTCCTTTCTCTTTATTATTTTATCGATTTTGGAACCGTTCGTTTTGAAATTTATTCCAATCACCTAATCCGTTAAACGTAACTCCTACGGATACCTTGACCTGTACGGGATTGATTATTTCCTGCCCCGTACTATTTCCGGCTGAAACATTACCGGTTGTCGTTAATACCTTCCCGTCACTAAACGGATTGGGTGAGATCATCGCTGTCCGGTCAATATTACCTTTGCCGGTTTTATCGAAGTATACGGAAAAAATCTGTCCTTCCGTTCTCAACGCCGGAGGTACGGCAGCTTCCGCGGCCTTTCCCGAAAATCCGGCTTCCTTTAACGCGTTAAAAATATTGGTTCCGCTATATCCGGCGCTTAAACAGGCAATACTTATTTCCGGCGCGCCCTTATTATCATTTTTCAAGATTGAAACAACATCTTCCAGGGAATACCCGGCCTCTTTTAAACCCGCAACCGTTTCTTTAACGTTAGAAACACGCGCATCGCTGACAAACGGTACTTCTTCGGAAGAACCAGTGAAAGGAACCTGATTTATTTTGTTGTTATCTGTTTCCTTAGCTAAAGGATTCTTCATTTTGTCCTGATGAGAAAGAGCCGATTCATCAACAGGCTGACAATTCCCTGTTCTAATAAATAAAAAGGTGTATACCAGCACCCCAACCAGTAACAATAAACACGATATTGGAATATATAATCTACCCTTACTCATGGCTCTTCCTTTTTAAAATACTAATCACCTTGAACATCTTCACTATCCAATAGCCGGCTGATACTCCGATCCATCTCACTGCTCCTGTCCATAAATTCAACCCCAATTTTATACTTACTCTGGAACGGCAGCTGTTCTACCCATACCACATGGCCGATAACCTCAATCAATTTAATCCAGGCATCAGAAAAAATCTGAAGGTGGACATTGCCGTTAACAGGATAGAAATCAAATGATGTCATAGATAATCCCGACAAACTGATATTCCGGCAAAAAGAATTTCTCATAAAATTCCCTGCGTCACCGCTTATTGCCTGTACCTGTAAAGGACATGTAAAGTTTTTCCTTACGGCTCTTCTTCTCTCCATCATGGCATTCACCTCCTTTTCACTCATCCCGCCACTCGTGCGTCCTGCCTGCCCCGTTTCTGCCAGAGGCAGATTTACGGGGTGCTCGTAACGCGGGATTATTTCATCCTTCATTTATCCCGCCACTCGCACTTCCTGTGCTCGTAACGCGGGATTATTTCATCCTGAAATAAAAAACCCGAACTATTAAATTTCAATAGTTCGGGTTAAAGCTTTACCCTTTAAATTATTTGCGGTAACCGGAGGCCCTCTGGCATCAACATTTCTGCTTGCAAGCAATATAACCGGTTTTTTGTCCTCTCCATATAAACAACCAATAACGATACCTGGAGCCAATACACCAATCCCGCTAATATTAAAAACTTTATAAATATCATTACTAAGATTACGCAAGCTATATCTACCAAAAGTATCGGATACGCAGATATTAAGTAAGGTAAACCAGTTGTTCAAACTAAGCTGTGGGATTAAGACACCGCCGATTACAAACTGAACGCAAGCAATGCCACTTATTAAACTTGTCCGCTTGTCCGCGGTATTCTGGAATTTTAAGGAGATTTCTTGAGAGAGTTCCTTATGCCGGCTCACGGCGGCAAGGGAAAAATCAACCTGCGTTAAGAGCAACGCCTGTATAACAATCACAATTAGTAATTTTAACCACCAGTTATTCTTCCGCATCTCTTTTCTCTCCCTGCTATATCTTTATCCGGCTCTAATCGCACATCCTGCGGATATTTCATCTTTCTCTTATCCCGCCACTCGTGCATCCCGCCACTCGTGCATCCTGCCACTCGTAACGCGGGATTGTTCCATCCTTCATTTATCCCGCCACTCGTGCATCCTGCACTCGTAACGCGGGATTGTTCCATCCTGGAACAAAAAAAACCGAGCTGCTTTTTATATTCGGCAACTCGGCAATCTTAGCATTAATAGCTCGTTATCGATTCGTCATTCTACACTCATACCAAGTTTCTCATTGCTGCAAACTTCGAATGACAGGCCCGGCGATCATTGCTATTTGCTTTAGACCCGTAGCTTTGCCCCGAATGAAGCTGCCTTTTCCGGCTCTTTCTTCGGGGTCCCGATGTAAAACTTTTTACCAGTTCTACATCCGGGACGTCCTCTGATTTCTCACCCCGAATGATGTCCCTTTTTCCGGCTCATCCTTCGGGATCCCGATGCGTTTCTTAATACTGAAACTACATTCGGGAGAGTTTGCCTCCGCCGTTTTATACGGCGGATCCGCCAATTAGCGGATTTTCGGTTTCGTTAAATATATTAAATCTTTTTAAAATGTTTTACTATTTTACAATAGAAGTATAGCATACACATTTATTATTGTCAAGAGCACTTTGTGTTTTTACCTGCGTTTTGCCACTAAGCCACGAAGATTAAATCTTTTAATTATTTGCCTTCAAGCAAGTCATTAATTTTGTCAATCTTATTACTCATTGATTCATAATTAGTTGCGATAGAAATAAGAACCTTAATGACCTCGGCTACGCTGAAAAGCACCAGAAAATAGATTCCTCCCCCGAGTAAAAATATAATGCTTACAGCACGCGGGATATCGCCGCCGGCTCCGACAAGTACAATTATGGCAACAACCGTAAAAAAAACCGCGGCAATACATGCCAAAACTTTAAATATAATACCGGAAATTTTTAAAAACTTGTATTCCTCGCCCATAAAATACCCCTTCCCTATTTACGCATGAATAAATATTTCACGAATAACCAAACTTGCCGCCCCCAAAGAAACCGAATTTTCTCCTAGGCGCGAGGGAATTATTCTAACCATGCTGGCAGGCTCCTCAAACGCCAGCCTGCGTACCATGCGCTTTATTGGTTCAATGATGAGGTCACCGGCCTTTTCCATGCCCCCGCCCAGGATTACGATTTCCGGGTTAAAGAGATTAATTAAATAGGCTATGCGAATCCCCAGATTAAGCCCGGCCTTTTCCAAAATCTGCATTGCCAACGGATCATTTTGCCTGGCAGCTTCAATCACCATATCCGCATTGATGTTTTCCGGTTTCCCGTCGGCCAGTTCCTTAATCTTCGTATCTTTGCCTTCTTTAATCGCTGTAGCAGCCGCGTCGACGATTCCAAGATTTACACTTCCCGGACGGAAAAACCCGAGTTCTTTAGTAAACTCATCAGCCTCATTATTAAGATTAAGCTGCACCTCTCCCGCGCTGCCGCCGGCTCCGGCATATATCTCGCCTTTAATGATAATACCGCAGCCCACATCAGAAAACATATACAAAACGTTTTCTATCTCCGCGTCAAGCCCGATCCTCTTTTCACCGAAGGCCGCCACCGTCGCGTCATTGCCGACAAACGTAGGGATTCCAAACTCACGTTCAATCAGGTTTTTTATGGAGATATAGCTGGCCGCGGTTTTCCCGCGAAGCGGGTCGGTGTCCCGCACTGTCCCTGCCTTAGCGTCTATAATACCGGAAATCCCAATCCCCAGGCCTCTGATCTTTTTCGCTTCAATCTGAGATTTTTCAATCACATCATAAATCAATTCTATAGACTTACTCACCACTTCTTCCATTGCCTCTTTAGGACGGGGCTTTCGAACCTTTGTAATCATATTAAGAGAAAGATCCGTAAGCACGGCAATAATACTTTCCGGCCCGATATCAATACCGATGACAAAACAATTACGCGAATTAAGCTCAACCAGCGTGGGCTTACGTCCGCCGCTTGATATATCCAGCCCTTTTTCGACAACAAGGTCTTTCTTGATATAATTGTTTACGTAATTTGAAACCGTAACAATATTGTATTTGGTAATACGAGAGATTTCCGTTCTGGTTACCGGGCCGTACCGCCTTATTACTTCAAGAATATCAAGATTTTTACGCTCCCTATCCGACAAAATCTGGTCTTTAAATAATGCGCCTTTCATTTTACCTCCTCGCTTTTCAATCTAAAATAGAGTCACTTATGCTTCTTTAGTAAGCGTAACTCTTTTAAAAACACTTTTTAAATTTAGGAATCTTTTTAAAGAAATATAGTTAACACATTTCTAAATCACAAAAAAAGTATATCACCGTCATTTTTTAGTGTCAAGCAATATTACTTTTTTATCTTTATGTATATATATCACTTCAATCTCCAGCCTGTGGTCCCGTCTTTTTTGTCTTCAAGAATAACACCGGCCTCTAGAAGCTTATTCCTGATATTATCGGCTTTTTTAAATTCTTTTGCCTTTCGTAAAAGAATTCTTTTTTCAATTAAAGCTTCAATGAACCCCGTAAAATCCTGTTGCCCATCGTAACCTAAACTTTCCATTAGCGCTTTAACCATTTCTTTTCCGGGCTTAGGCTCCTCATTCTCAAACAAAGCTAACACGTTACCAAATTTTCTAATTCTTTCACAAGCAAGCTCCAACAATGCTCTTTTTTCTGCCTCATTCAGCTTCTGATCATCAATAATACAATTACCGGCGCTTACTATTTCAAAAAGCCTTGCCAAAGCGCCTGCCGTATTAAAATCATCATCCATAGCGCCAATAAAACCCTGCGCATGAGTCAATTCGATAACTGCCCGCCACGCGCTTGCTTCTTCTCCTTCTTCTTTGTCACCATATCGTTCAATAAGCTCGTTAGCACGATAAAAAAATATAGAAAAACGTTCATAGGCCTTTTTTGCCTCTTCCATCTTTTCCCAGGAGAAGTCCACGGAACTTGAATAATGCGCCTGCAGGAAAAATATTTTAAGCACATCCGGATGATATTTATCCAGTATATCTTTAACCGTAACAAAATTACCGAGTGACTTAGCCATCTTTTCTTTTTCCACGGTTAAAAGTCCGTTATGAATCCAGCATCGGGCAAAGGGTTTTCCCGTAGCTGCCTCAGCCTGCGCGATCTCATTTTCATGATGCGGAAAAATCAGGTCCCTGCCGCCACCGTGGATGTCAAACGTAGCGCCAAGGTAATTGGTACTCATCACCGAACACTCGATATGCCAGCCCGGCCGGCCATTTCCCCAGGGGCTGGGCCAGAACGGCTCCCCTTCCTTCGCCTTTTTCCAAAGGGCAAAATCCAACGGGTCTTTTTTCTCTCCCTCCGCCGCTTTGCGCACCCCTTCCATCATCTGGTCGATACTTTGATGCGAAAGCCTGCCGTATTCTGGGAATTTACGCACGGAAAAATAGACATCGCCCGCGGACTCGTAAGCAACCCCCTTATCAATCAGCGTCCGGATCATGGAAATCATATCTGATATATGTTCCGTGGCTTTCGGCTGGATATCCGGCTTCTTTATACCAAAAGCCTCCATGTCTTCTTCATAAAGAAGTGTGTATTTATGCGCCACCTCTTTTACCTTTTGACTAAGCTCCCCGGTACCGCCGCCAAGTTCCTGCCGCGCGCGGTTTATAATCTTATCGTCGATATCCGTGATATTGCGCGCAAAGGTAACCTTAAAGCCCTTGTATTCCATGTACCTGCGGATAACGTCAAAAACAAATGCCGCCCGCAGATGCCCGATATGGCTGACATCATATACCGTCGGCCCGCACACATACATCTTGACTTCGCCGTCTCTTATCGGCTTGAATTCTTCTTTTTTACCTGTTAAAGAATTATAAATTTTAATCATATTATTCTACTCGGGCAGGGACAAGCCCTGCCCCTACAGTTTATTTATTATCCTTTTCCAGATTATCAATCCTATTTTGCAATTCTTCTATTTTCTGCATAATCGGGTCAAAAACATGAACATGGTCCAGCATTGTTTCCATCTTTTTACCGTCCTGTTTTGTCACGCGCCCGGGAACGCCCACCACCGTAGAATTTGGCGGGACATCCTTAATCACTACGGCATTTGCTCCCACATAGGAATTGTCGCCCATGGTTATATTTCCCAGGATTTTTGCTCCGGCGCCAATCACGACATTATCGCCGATATTGGGATGCCGCTTGCCTTTTTCCTTGCCCGTTCCGCCAAGTGTCACCCCTTGATATAAGGTAACATTATCACCGATAACCGTTGTTTCTCCGATCACCACGCCCATACCGTGGTCGATAAACAATCCTTTCCCTATTTTTGCCGCCGGATGAATCTCAATCCCCGTAAGCCAGCGGTTAAACTGGGACAACCAGCGTGGAAAAAATGGAACTTTCATATTCCACAACACATGGGCGATACGATGCAGGATAAGCGCGTGCAATCCGGCATAAGTCAGCAATATTTCAAGAATATTCGTTGCCGCCGGATCACGCTCCCGCGTAGAACGTACTTCATCCTTAAAAACAACCGCAACAACGCTCACCGCCAGAACAAAACCGATGAATAGAGTCATAATTATTTCCAACATCGCACACCGCCTTCTAAAAAGTCATAACTTATATATCATAGTATCTTATTAAATAAAAAATCAAAATGTAAAAGTCAAAATTACAATGTAAAATTCAAAAATTTCAAGTTGCCTTTAAATACGGTTTTTTTAAATTTTACATTTTGATATGTCATTTTAATATTTAATTTTTGATATTTGATTTTTTAACGATACCGTTATTTAGTAGAGATAGTACCATAGCTGTCGCACAGACTAAAACTTCTCCTTTAGCAACACCATACTTGCCGCGGCTATTGCCTTATTCTGCCCAACGCTATCCAGGCCTTCCATTGTTTTCGCCTTTATGTTTATTCGCGCGGGACTAATATTTAAAACTGCCTTGAGGCAATCTTTTATTTTTGCTTTATACGGGGTTATTTTGACTGTTTCGGCAAAAACAATGCAATCCACATTTTCAATCTCATACCCCTTACCGCCGACCATCGCTACCGTTGTTTTCAATAATTCCAAGCCGGCAATATCCTTAAAGCTAGGGTCCGTATCCGGGAAATGCTCTCCAATATCTCCTAAGCCGGCCGCGCCCAGCAGGCTGTCGCAAATCGCATGCAAAAGAACATCCGCATCCGAATGCCCCAGCAACCCCTTCGCGCAGGGGATTTCTATCCCGCCGATATACAGCTTCCTGCCTTCTGCCAGCTGATGAATGTCATAACCGTATCCTATCCGCATATCACGCTCCGTCGAACGTTTTTACCACTTATTTAGAGTTTCGGCTTATCTCTCCCTTTTTAACAAAGCCCTGGCGATCTTCAAATCGTCAAGCGTAGTTATTTTTATATTAGTGTCCGTACCCGGTACGACCCTTACCTTATACGGCAGTTGCTCCACCAGAGATGCGTCATCAAAAAAGCTTACTTTTCCCTTTTTATATTTTTCATATGCGCGTGTTAAAAGACTATAGGCAAAAACCTGCGGGGTCTGCACCTGCCACAACACGCTGCGCTCAAGCGTAGAAATAACATCCAAATTTTTATCAACCGCCTTTATCGTCTGCGCGCAGGGCACGGCACAAATAACCGCCTTATGGCGCAGCGCCGCCCGAATGCAGCGGTCGATAAGCGCCACACTCGCAAAAGGCCGCGCTCCGTCGTGAATAAGCACAAATTCCGTATCCGGCGCCACTGCCGCAAGCGCACGCAATACGGATTCGCTGCGGGTAGCGCCGCCGGCAACAATTGCCGTGACTTTGTTAATCCCAAATTTTTTAACAAGGGCCCGCGCCCGGGCTAACTGCATCTTCTCGACGACTACGATTATTGCCTTTATTTTCCGCGATTTTTCGAGAACCTGCAGGGTGTGCGCCAATAACGGCTTCCCGTCCAAGCATACATACGGTTTTGCCTGTTTTAATTTCAAACGTTTCCCCGAACCGGCTGCCGGGACAATAGCTACTATGTTTTTCATCTCAAACTCCAAAATAAGTCCGAAAAAACGGTTTTCAGCTTTTGCCGTTGCGCGGCTTTCCAGATTGCTTATAGGTTTCGTCCACCCGGCCGAAAATCATCCTTCCCGCGGAGGTTTGCAATACGCTTGTAACTAATACCTCCAACGTCTGACCGATAAGCTTACGCCCTTCCTCAACCACAACCATCGTGCCGTCATCAAGATAGGCAACTCCCTGATTATATTCCTTGCCCTCTTTGACTATTTTTACCTCCATCATTTCACCCGGCAGCACGACCGGTTTTAAGGCATTCGCTAATTCGTTAATATTCAGTACGGCTACCCCTTCCAGCTCGGCAACTTTGTTCAGGTTATAATCATTGGTAAATATCTTGCCGTCGAGCACCTTTGCCATCTTTACCAGCTTAGCGTCAACTTCGCTGATTTCCGGAAAATCCTCGTCATGAATTTTTACCACAACACGATCCAATTTTTGTATTTTATTTAAAATATCCAATCCACGGCGGCCTCGATTTCTCTTTAACGTATCCGAAGAATCCGCAATCTGCTGCAATTCCTTCAATACAAAACGCGGGATAATCAAGCGCCCCTCGATAAATTTAGTTTGACAAATATCGATTATTCTGCCGTCAATAATCACACTCGTATCAAGCACGATATTCTGCTGAACCTGGTCATGCCGCGTAAACTTTACGTAAGGAATTATCAGGTTGAATTCGTCGCGTCCGCGAATAGCAACGATCATGCCTAAATAACATAACACCAGCGTAAAAATAACCCGCATCGTTCTTGCCGTCGCCTCATCAACCGGCAGCAGCATCACCGCTTCCGTAAGCAGTTTTGCCGCCAAAAGGCCGAAAATCAGCCCAAACACCGCACTGGACAACCCGCGTACGGAAATACGCCGCAATCCACGTTCGACAAGAATTATACCGATACTTACGACCGCGCCGATTCCCAGGCCAATCAATGCGCTGTCAGACTGCGGAGAGCCTAATAACGCCCCGATTTGATAACCGACAAGCATACTAATAAGCGTAAAAAAACCCCGGACAAAAAATAATGTCATATATTTCCCCTTCCTTTCGAAAATTTAGTTAACCATTGTCGGCAAAAATAAGTTCCAGAGCTTCTTTTACGCTTTCCACGCCGATCAGCGAAATATTTGTCTTTTTCGTTTTTTCCATTTCCATCTTAAAATTTTTTTGCGGCAAAAACACCCGTTTAAAGCCAAGTTTCATTGCCTCTTTAATCCGCATATCCACGTGAGTCACCGCCCGCACCTCTCCGCCTAAGCCGACCTCGCCCAGGATTACATCGCCGCCGGAAAGCGGTTTTTCCTTAAAACTCGAAGCAATCGCCGCGATTATCGCTAAATCTGCCGCCGGCTCAACGATTCTCACCCCTCCGGCAACATTAAGGTAAATATCCTGTGTCTGTAATGCGCAATGCGCCCTTTTTTCCAAAACGGCAATCAAAAGCGATGCCCTGCTAAAATCAATGCCGGTAGTCTGCCGGCGCGGCAATCCAAAATTCGTCGGGCTGACCAGGGATTGAATCTCGACCAGGATCGGCCGCGAACCTTCCATAGTCGCCACTACCGCAGAACCGGACGTTTTGTAAGCTCGTTCCGTCAAAAACATCTGCGAAGGATTATCCACTTCTTTGAGTCCGGCAGCGGTCATTTCGAATATCCCGATTTCATTGGTTGAGCCGAAACGGTTTTTTACGGCACGTAAAATCCGGAAACTTGTCTGACTGTCTCCCTCAAAATATAATACCGAATCAACCAGATGTTCAAGAACACGGGGGCCGGCAATTGAGCCTTCTTTCGTCACATGGCCGACAAGAAAAACCGCGACCCCGGAATTTTTCGCCAAAACCGTCAATTTCGCCGCGCATTCCCTGACTTGTCCGACACTGCCGGCAGCACTGGCAATCTCTTCGCTATAAAGCACCTGAATGGAATCGGCAATAATCACATCGGGAGAAATCTTCTTAATGTGTTCCAATATTACATCAAGATTTGTTTCGCATACGATATATAATTCATCCGTCGCGTTTGCGATACGTTCTGCCCGCATCTTGGTCTGCTGCGCCGATTCTTCCGCACTGATATATAAGATCTTTTTGCCTTTTTTGTTCAACGCCCCGCACATCTGCAGCAACAATGTCGATTTACCGATACCCGGGGCACCGCCGATAAGCACCACTGATCCTTGGACAATCCCGCCGCCTAAGACATGGTCCAACTCGGCTATATCCGTTTTCATGCGCAGCTCAGCGGACATCTTTACCTCGCTAAGTCGCTGCGGTTTGGAAAAAGCGTCCAAAAGCAAAACGCGGGGTTTTGTCTTAAGCTTCTGCCGAATCTCTTCCACCAGTGAGTTCCAGCTGGCGCACTCAGGACAGCGGCCGATCCACTTTGCCGTATTATATCCGCATTCCTGACAAATAAATATTGTTTTAATCTTCATTATTATTTATGTATAAGGTAACCGCGATTACTTTTAGTATCGCCGCTGTCTTTTGTCTTTGTCGGCGTTTTTTTCTTCGCCGGCCTCTGGAACAGCTTCCACGGATGCGTTTTCAGGTCGTTTATCAAATCATTGAGCGAAGCATTCAAATCCGTAATCGTCTTATCCAATTTCTGATTCAGATTCGCAACCATCATCTCGGTTTGCGTATAAAGAGAATCATCCTTTATAAGTTTTCCTATCGTACCCTTCCCCTTTTTAACTTCCGTCACCGCTTCATTAAGCCCCTCACTTGCCTCGCGCAGGTTTTCCGTGGCAATTCTTACGTTATAAAAACTTTCCCGCAAAGAATCCCGAACCGTTTGATCACCGACTATATCCACAAGCGATTCCGTCAGCTTTTCCAGCTGCACAGGGTTGTTTCCGATAAGAAAATCACCCTCCGACAAAAAATTATCACGCTCTTTCCCGGGAACGATTTCCACATATTTTTCTCCCAGAATCCCCAAAGAATTAATATAGGCCACAGAATCTTTCGGTATTTTTACCGTATTTTGCAGCATCATCCGCAGCCTTACCTGTGTCTGCTGCTGCTGTAAATTATAAAATATCTCCACCCCTTCGACTTTGCCGACATTAACTCCGGCAACATGTACCGGAGCATCCTTGGCTATGCCGTTCACAAAATCAAAAATAACGCTGAGTTTATACATATTGGCATTAAAAATATTGAGCCCGCCGATTTGAAATACCATCATTGATAAGACAGCGATAGCAATAATTATAAAAAACCCGACCTTAAATTCTATGCTTATCCCCTTCATTTTATTTTTCTCCCCCTATGTTTCTATATTCTTCACGCCGGTTGTTGCCGCTATCGGTTATCGGCCCATGCGCCGCGCCGGTTATGAATTGCCGCACAACCGGGTCCTTAGTATTTTTTATTTCATCCGGCGTACCCTGAGCAACAATCTTTCCTTCATAAAGCATCGCAATTCGCGTAGCTACCTTATACGCCGATGTCATGTCATGCGTCACGACAACGGAGGTAACGCGCAGCTGACGATGCAGCCGGATAATAAGCTCATTAATCATGTCCGCCATTATCGGGTCAAGTCCTGTCGTCGGCTCATCATAAAGAATAATCCGCGGATTATTACATATTGCCCGCGCCAGCCCTACCCTTTTCTTCATGCCGCCACTCAGTTCCGCGGGCTTTTTCTGTTCTATATGCGCCAGGTCAACGCTCTCCAAGGCACGGCGGACACGTTCCCTGATTTCCGCTTCTTTTAAATTCGTATGCTCTATCAATGCAAAACCTACATTTTCATACACATTTAGTGAATCAAAAAGCGCCGCGCCCTGAAAAAGCATTCCAAATTTCATGCGCAGCCGCACAAAATCATTGCCTTTAAGCCGCGAGATATTCTGCCCGTCAATAAAAACTTCCCCGCTATCCGGCCGCAAAATCCCGATCATGTGTTTAAGCAGCACGCTCTTGCCGCAGCCGGAGCGGCCGATAATCACAAGTGTTTCGCCTTCATTAATTTCAAGGTCAACGCCGTGCAGTACCGGTTGCTCATCAAACATTTTATGGAGACTATTAATACGAATCATGTAATATGTCCTTTTAAAACATAAAATAGAATAAAGCCGTAAACAAACAATCCGAAGCAATAACCAGGATGCAGGAAATCACGACAGAGAGGGTTGTCGACCTGCCGACACCCTCCGCGCCGCCGCGCGTGCGCATGCCCTCATAACAAGCGACAATAGAAATAATCGCCGCGAATATCACGGCTTTTAATAAACCGCTAAAAATATCCTTATAAACTAAAGCATCAAAGGTTTTCCGGATATAAAGATGCGGTGAAATATGCAGTTTGGAAACACCGACGATAAACCCGCCTAATATACCGACAAAATCCGCGTATATCGTCAATATCGGCAGCATCAGGCATAAGGCCAGGAAGCGCGGCACCACGAGATATTTTATCGGATTTATCGCCAGGGTTTCGAGCGCATCTATCTGTTCGGTAACCTGCATTGTTCCCACCTCGGCAGTTATCGATGCTCCTACACGGGCGGCAACCACTAAGGCCGTAAACACCGGGCCCAGTTCTCTGGTCATCGACAGGCCGACCAGGCTTGCAATATAAATCTCCGCCGACATTTTTCTCATCGTATATGCGGTCTGAAAAGCAAGCACAATACCGGCAAAAAATGCCGTGAGGAAAACAATCGCAAAACTGTCTACGCCGGTTTTACTCATCTGCTCTACAAGCTGTTTGCGTTTAAAAGGCGGCGAAAACATCCCTGCGACCGTACGCAACAATAAAAGCGTAATCCCGCCTACATACGTAACAAACGTGGTTGCCTTCGTTTTTAATACGGAACTATATCCCGGCATTTGTCTCATCACTCCTGCGTTCTGTCAAAAGAATCTTTTATTTTTATAAACTCTAAATTCTAAACCCTAAATAAATCCAATATTAACTTAAAAAAACAAGGGCCTCTTTATCCTTCTCCGCGGTAATCTTAATCGGTTTTTTACGGTCAACCTTTCCTCCCAGTATTTCCTCCGCCAAGGGATTCTCCAGGTATTTTTGAATCGTACGCTTTAACGGCCGCGCGCCGAACACCAGGTCAAAGCCTTTGGTTATGAGAAAATCTTTCGCCTCTTTATCCAGAGAAATTTTAATTTCCTGTTCACTTAAGCGTTCCATAACTTCGCAGATCTCTATCTCGATAATCTTATAGAGGTCCTCTTTTGTTAACGGCCGGAAAACAATAATATCGTCCACACGGTTAATGAATTCCGGCTTAAAAACCTTTTTGACCTCATCCATGAGTTTAGTTTTCATCGATTGATAGGTTACCTCGTCTTCCTGGGACGCAAATCCGATTGCCCCTTGTTTGCGAAGAAGTTCCGCCCCGATATTGCTGGTCATAATCAAGACCGTATTGCGAAAATCAATCTTGCGGCCGAAACTATCGGTCAGCCGGCCTTCTTCCAGGAGCTGCAGTAAAAGATTAACCACATCCGGATGCGCTTTTTCGATTTCATCCAGGAGAATAACCGAATACGGCTTTCTCCGCACTTTTTCCGTTAATTGTCCGCCCTCCTCATAACCGACATATCCGGGAGGCGCGCCGACTAAACGGGATACATTGAATTTCTCCATATATTCGGACATGTCAATCTGGATAATCGCATCTATATCGCCGAACAAAAATTCAGCCAGCGCCTTACCCAATAATGTCTTTCCCACGCCGGTAGGACCGAGAAAAATAAAGGAACCTATCGGCCGGCGATGGTCTTTCAACCCGGCACGTGAACGGCGTACGGCATGAGTTATCGCGGTTATCGCCTCTTCCTGGCCGATAACGTGCTTATGCAGTTCTTCCTCCATTTTCAAAAGCTTCTCGCTTTCTTTTTCTTCCAAACGGGCAATCGGGATGCCTGTCCACTGGGAAACAATCTCCGCGATATCTTCCTCTTTAACCTCAACGCTCATTTCCATGCGGCTTTCCTTCCAGCTTCGTCTGATCTTCTCCATCTGCGAGCGCGCTTCCTTTTCCTGGTCGCGGTAGGTAGCGGCTTTTTCAAAATCCTGCGCCTTTACCGCCGCTTCTTTTTCTTTTCTAAGCTGTTCGATTTTATTTTCCATGTCTTTTAAGTCCGGCGGCGCGGTCATCACCAGTAAACGCGCCCGGGAGCCGGCTTCATCGATAATATCCACGGCTTTATCCGGTAAAAACCTGCCGCTGATATAGCGGTCGGATAATTTTGCCGCCGCCTGAAGCGCTTCATCCGTATATTTCACGCGGTGATGCGCTTCGTATCTATCACGCAGGCCTTTTAAAATCTCCACGGTCTCCGTTAAGGAAGGCGGCTCGACAAGAATTGTCTGAAATCTTCTCTCCAATGCCGCATCTTTTTCGATATATTTTCTATACTCATCCATGGTTGTTGCGCCGATGCACTGAATCTCCCCCCGTGCCAAAGCCGGTTTTAAAATATTCGAGGCATCAATCGCCCCTTCCGCTCCCCCGGCTCCCACAAGCGTATGCAATTCATCGATAAAAATCATCACATTTTCAGAACGCTTAATTTCATCCATAACCGCTTTAATACGTTCTTCAAACTGACCGCGGTATTTTGTGCCGGCAACCATAAGCGCCAAATCAAGCACCACAACACGTTTGTCTCGCAGCACCTCAGTGACATTACCGGAAACAATCAGTTGCGCCAGCCCTTCCACTATCGCCGTCTTGCCTACGCCTGCTTCACCCAATAATACCGGATTATTTTTTGTTCTCCGGCTTAAAATCCGGATTACACGTTCTATCTCCATAGCTCTGCCGATAACAGGGTCAAGCTTTCCTTCTTTTGCCAGCTTATTAAGGTCACGGCCGAAGGCATCCAAAGCGGGCGTCTTCGCCTTCCCCGCCTGGCTGGCCTGCGCCGCCTGCCCGGGGTCATAATTGGCCGCCGAAGTTCCCAGCAGTTCCATTATCTCTTTACGCACTTTATTTAAATCCAGCCCGAGATTTAACAGCACTTGCGAAGCTGCACCTTCATTTTCCCGGATCAAACCGAGTAAAAGATGTTCCGTACCGATATAGTTATGGCCGAGGCTCCTTGCCTCCTCCATCGCCAACTCAATAACTTTTTTTGCTTTCGGTGTAAACGGAATATCTCCCGACGTTACTATGCTTGGGCCGGGCTGAACCAGTTTCTCCACTTCAAGGCGAATAATATCGAGATTAAGATCCAGATTCTGCAATACGGCAGCGGCCACGCCTTCGCCTTCTTTAATAAGCCCGAGCAGGATATGCTCCGTACCGATATAATCGTGATTAAACCGTTTTGCCTCTTCTTTAGCCAAAAGAATTACTTTTCGCGCACGCTCCGTAAATCGATCAAACATTGCAAATCCTCCTTTGAATTTTTATTTCTATTTTATCTTGTCCCGAATCAATTCCGCGCGTTTCACATCACGCTGCTGCGCATTAAGCGTCTTTCCTTCCAGTTTTTGCAGATGCGCAGGCTGCGTAAGGATAAAAAGCTCATTAATAACTTCCCGCGTCAGGCCTTTAATCAATCCGACGTCACAGCCCAGCCGCACATTAGAGAGCAATTCAATTGTCTCCGAACTGGATATAATATGCGCATTTTTCAGGATGCCGTAGGAACGCCATACCTGGTCATCTAAACTGCTGGTGTTTTTCGTGCAGAGTACCTGCCGCGCATTCTGCTCATACTCAATCACTTGATTGATAATCCGCTTTATATTATCTATAATCTCTTCTTCGCTGCGGCCCAAGGAAACCTGGTTGGATATCTGAAAGATATTTCCCGCCGCTTCCGTTCCTTCGCCGAACAATCCGCGCACGGTCAAACCGAGCTTAACAATCGCCTGTATCACCCGGTTAATTTGTTTTGTCATCACCAGCGCCGGCAAATGCAGCATCACGGACGCGCGCATCCCGGTTCCGGTATTTGTCGGGCAAGCGGTAAGATATCCCCATTTGGCTGAAAAAGCAAAGCTCAATTTCTTCTCCAAAGCAGTATCGCACTGCTCGATCTTATTCCAGCACTCATCCAGCGCAAATCCGGGTAAAAGGATTTGTATACGCAGGTGATCTTCCTCATTAAGCATTATGGAAAGCGTTTCATCAGCGCTGATCACCACTGCCTTTGCTCCGGACTTAGTAATATGTTCCCGGCTGATAAGATGCCGTTCGACCAGGAACTGTTTATCAACATTTAAAACATCGTTCATTTTCAAATACAATCCATTGTCTTTTATCTGCTCCAGCGCGTTTACCGTAGGCTCCAGTATTGCCAACGCCTCTTCCTGCTTCTCCTTATCCGCCCAATTGGAAAACAGAACTTTTTCCAGATTTCTAGCCAGACGCACCCGGCTGGAAAAAACAATCTCCGAATTAGGGCCTACGCCTTTAAGCCACCCGCTTGTCTGTTTAACCAAGTCGTTTATTTTCATCATGCACTCCTCTTTATAAGCTGCCGGAAAACCAAAGCTGTCCGGAAATAATCAATCCTTCAGAAGCGCAATATAATTACGCTGTTTATAACAAACGTCATAAATAATTTGACGTTTGCTATCCAGGCAAAAAGTGCGGTTTTTTTATTAAATGCGTTTGTATTAGTCGCCTTGCTGTTGCAGCTTTTTTATTTTGTCCCTGATTATTGCCGCTTCTTCAAACGACTCTGCCTGAATCACCTTTTGTAACTTGAGATGAAGTTCCTGTAATTCCTTTTTTATTTTAAACTCCGCTTCATCGCGCAACGGGGTTTTTCCAATGTGCTGCACGGCACCGTGAACTTTTTTCAGTAAAGGTTCCAGTGTTTCCTTAAACGTCTCATAACACTGGCTGCAGCCGAGCCTGCCGATTTTGCGAAAATCATCATACGTCATCTTGCAGTTAGGGCATTGCAGCGCGGTTTTTTTTCCGCTGGGAACCGGTGTCCCGAAATCAACCAGCCCCGCCAACAAATCCTGCAATCCAAAAGGCTGCCCTAATCCGGCAATTCCCTTTTCCTTTGCGCATTGTTCGCACAGATGCAGTTCCGTCATCTGGTCATTAATAATTTCCGTCAGATGTACGCTAGCCGGCTTTTTATTACAGATTTGACATATCATTTTTTCCTCCTTGATCCGCGCCGACAGTATATTTGACCCCTTCTTTTCGCGTTATTTTTTTAAATTCCCGCATAAGTTCCAGCGTAATTTTACCCGGTTTCCCATCCCCGATACGGCGCCCGTCAACATACACCACGGGAATGAGTTCCGCCGCGGTTCCGGTCAGAAACACCTCATCAGCGTTAAAGACTTCATGGCGCGTGATGATATTTTCACATGTCCGGATTTTAGATTTTTCCGCCAGGGCAATTACCGTATCACGTGTAATACCGCGCAATATACCCATCGAAGGCGGCGGCGTATAGAGCCCGTTATTTTTCACGACAAACACGTTATCTCCGGTACACTCGGCAACAAAACCTAAAGAATTAAGCATGATCGCTTCCTGTACGCCGGAATTTATCGCTTCTATCTTAGCCAAAATATTGTTTAAATAATTCAGGGATTTAATCTGCGGATTTAAAGCTTCCGGCAGATTCCGCACCGTAGGAACCGTAATAATTTTCAGGCCTTCTTTATAAAGCTGCTCCGGATAAAGCACGATTTTATCCGTGATGATAATTATTGTCGGACGAGGGCATTTACGGGGATCCAACCCCAGGTCTCCTTCGCCGCGGGTCACCACCAGCCGTATATATGCGTCTTTTAATTTATTCGCCTTCAAAGTGGTAATTACGGCATTGCTCATTTCTTTTCGCGTTAAAGGAATTTCCAACAGAATACTATGCGCACTCTCATAAAGGCGGTCGATGTGCTCTTTAAGCTTAAACACGAGGCAATCATAAGAACGAATACCTTCAAACACTCCGTCGCCATAAAGCAACCCGTGATCAAACACGGAAACCTTGGCGTCTTCTTTGTTGATAAGTTTTCCATCAATGTATACTTTTAATGACATATAATGCCTCCACAGGTTATTATTTATACTCCCGATGCCATCTGCCCGTCTTTGATACTCAAAACACGAGAAGAAATCCCCGCGATTCTTTCCGAGTGAGTGGCAATCAGTATCGTGTAATTATTTTCCTTACCGACCCCGCTTAACAAGTCACAGATTTTTTCTCCGGTCTTAGAATCGAGATTTCCCGTCGGTTCATCGCACAAAAGTATTTCCGGTTCATTAACCAATGCCCGCGCAATCGCAATCCGCTGCTGTTCGCCGCCGGAAAGCTCCGACGGGCGATGCGTGCTTCTCTTTTCCAATCCTACCTGCGATAATAAATTCTGCGCCTTCTTTTTTGCTTCGGCTGCAGGCAAGCCGCAAACCAATCCCGGCAGCATAATATTCTCCAGAGCCGTGAATTCCGGAAGCAAGTGATAGAACTGAAACACAAAACCGATAAGCCGGTTACGTACCAGAGCTCTTTCTTTATCCTTTATTGTATAAATATTTCGGCCATTAAGCAATACCTCGCCTTTTGTCGGCCTGTCCAGGCCTCCCAGCAGGTGCAGCAATGTTGATTTTCCCGCTCCGGAAGCGCCTAAAATACAAACAAACTCTCCCTTGCTTATTTTCAAACTCACGCCTTTAAGTACATGGAGTTTTGTCTGCTGCGTATTGTAATATTTATGCACGTGTCGCGCTTCAAGCATTATTCGTACCGTAAGGCCTCCACCGGATTCAGCCTGGACGCCTGAAATGCCGGATAAAATGTCGCGCCAAGGCAAATAAAAAAAGCCGCGCAGACAACCCAGACAACATCCGTGGTTTCGATTTTAACCGGCAACGTATTGATATAATAAATATCTTCCGGCAGTTTTATAAATTTATAAGTCTTAAGCAGATATCCCATAAATAAACCGGCGCAAACCCCCAAAACAGTACCCATTATTCCGATCGCCATGCCCACTATGGTAAATATTATCATAATACTTTTACTTGTCGCGCCGATAGCCTTAAGTATGCCGATATCTTTGGTCTTTTCCATAACCATCATTATCAAAGTGCTGGCAATATTCAGCGCCGCAACCAGAACAATCAGGGTCAAAATCACGAACATCGCCGTCTTTTCCAGCTTCAATGCATCGAACAGGTTCCGGTTTAAATCCATCCACGTCCGCGTATAATACGGAAATCCCAGTTGCGCCTGAATCTTCTGCTTATATTGTCCGGCGTTATACGGGTCCTTAACTTTTACGCTGATACCGTTTACGATTGCCGAATCCCCGGTCAAAGCCTGGGCTTTAGGCAAGGAAACGAAAACAACCCCGGAATCATAATCATACATATCACTGCTGAAAATTCCCCTGACCTTAAAAGTATTAACGGTTATATCCGCGGCGGTTACCAGGCCGACTTCGTCGCCGATTCCCACAAACATCCGTTCCGCGAGTATCTTGCCGATAATAATATCGTCCGGGCCGTCCAGGGCAAGCGCTCCTTGTTTAATAAATTTTTTTATAGACGTTACCTGCGCCTCCCGAACCGGATCAATTCCGCGTACAAGCACGGAAACCATCCTATCCTTATCCATCAGCAAGGCCTGCGTATTGACAAACGGCGCCGTGGCAACAACACCGTCAACCTTTTCGATCTCACTCATCGCTGTTTGCGTATCGTCCAGTCCGCCAATCTTATCGACAATAATATGGCTGCTGGTACCGATTATCCTATCGCTCAGTTCGCTGTCAAAACCACTCATTACCCCGATAACAATAATCAAGGTCATAACCCCGGTGGCAATCCCGATAATGGAGATTAGGCTCACCAGCGAGATGAATTTTTCTTTGCGGCGGCCGAATAGGTACCGCATTCCCACTTGAAATTCATAACCTGTATTTATCTGCAAGCGTTGTCCTTTTCTAACTCCGGCTTAAGCTGAGGAAAAAGTATCACATCCTTGATGCAAGGTTGACTGGAAAAAAGCATTACAAGCCGATCTATACCGATACCCAAGCCGCCGGCCGGCGGCATCCCGTATTCAAGCGCTTCGATAAAATCCTCATCGATCTTACATTCACCTTCATCCTTAGCCTGCTGCAAAAAACGTTCCCGCTGCTCTCTCGGATCATTGAGTTCGGAATACGCATTAGCCACTTCCATCCCCCCGATAAAAAGCTCAAAACGCTCGCTCAGCAGAGGATTATCCGCCTTCTTTTTGGCTAAAGGACATAATTCCGTATATATATCGGTAATAAATACCGGATGCGCGGATTTCACCTCAATAAGATCACTGATAAGATTGAGAATAAAGGTACGGCTTATTTTGCCTTCTTTAAGCTCTACTTTGATATTCTTTTGCTTTAACTTCGCCAGCCAATCCGCTTCCGAATCATCCGGGTTTATATCAAAACGTTCACGCATAAGCTCCGCAAAGGAAATATTTTCCCAGGTATTTAAATCAACGGCCTGCTCATGAAACGTAATTTCACGCTTGCCCAGCACCTCATCGGCAACAGAAAGGATTATTCCTTTGGTAAGCTCCATCATATCGCGGTAATCCGCATAAGCCGTATAAACCTCAAGCATCGTAAATTCGGGATTATGCCGCGTAGAGATTCCCTCATTGCGAAAACTGCGGTTTATCTCGTAAACGCGTTCCAGATCACCCACTAAAAGTTTTTTGAGATATAACTCCGGAGCTATACGCAGGAACAAATCAATACTCAAAGCATCAAGATGGGTTTTAAACGGTTTCCCGGCAGCGCCGCCGGCAAGCGAATGCATCATCGGAGTTTCTACCTCAAGATACCCATGCTCATCCAGATATTTGCGGATATTTTTTATCAGCTTGCTCCTGAGTATGAAAACATCTTTTACCGCATCGTTAGCGATTAAATCCAGATAGCGTTTGCGATACCTTATTTCCACATCCTTCAACCCATGCCATTTTTCCGGCAGAGAGCGAATAGCCTTAGCCAGTAGTTTTATTTCTTTTACCAATATCGTAGGCTCCTGCGTATGCGTCATAAACAACTCACCGTGGATACCGGCGATATCTCCGATATCTAATTTTTTCGCGAATAAAAAACCGTCTTCACCCACAATATCTTTTTTTATATAAAACTGAACCCTGCCGCTGTTATCTTTCAAATCGCCAAATATACTTTTACCGTGCGAGCGCAGCCCCATTATTCTCCCCGCGCAGGCAACCGGTTCATTCTCCTTGAAATTCTCTTTAATCCAGGCCACTGAATGCTGTTTCAAAAAACGGCTCGGGTAAACGCAAATACCGGATTTTTTTAATTCTTCAATCTTTTCTATGCGTTGCTTCATCAATTCATCAAGCATAACACAACCTCTCTATTTTTGTTAACACTCTAATACAAACGCATTTAATGCTTTTGTATTAGTTGATTATATAACTAAACGATGTGCGTGTCAACCCATTCGACGTTCCTTGCTCAGGGTTGACTCAGAGCGATTCTTCCTTACCCCGCCCTGAAGTACGGGGCTTAAGGGAAGTCGAGGAGTCAAGAAAAAGCTGGTTGACCTATCATATTTATTTATAGGATGTTGTAACCTAATATTTCATGAAATATTGCATGTTATCAAAATCTATGCTATGCTTAAACTAGTACCAATAAAAAAAATATTATTTTTTTTGGCTTCATACTTAATTCTTTTAAAAAGATTATGGGAAACAAAAAAACATACCCAGCCCTTGCGGCAAGTCTTTATGATATTGATGGAAACCTTCTCTTCGCGGCATCCCGGAGGATTAGCCGTAAAATAGTACACGACCTGGTAAAAACAAACCATGCCCAATGCTCTGAGATCTACCTTTCGGAAACATGTATAGCAAATGACATGTTAACTTCAATCAATACGGATGCTTACAAAGAAGTTTTTTTCGATAAAGATATCCTCGATCAATTGTACTCAATCATCGCTCAGACAAAAATATCCGAACCGATTATTAAGGAATTACAGGCCTTAAAAGCAATAATCCCGCTTACATACCGCCACATATTAATCGTCTCGGCATTATCGATAAAAATAAGCCTGCAATTAAAGGATGAAGGCTACGATCCTTTTACCACAGCAAGCATCGGCATTGTTCATGACCTGGGAAAATCCCGCCTGCCGGCCGGGATATTGGAGAAAACAACACCCTTGACGCATGATGAATTTTCCGTTATTCAAACACAAAGGATAAACCGGTGTTAAAGGAAATAAAACTCTCCGAACAATGGCGAGACCCGCCGCCGCTCGTGAATCATTACGGGGTACGGATACACTAAACCCGGAATTTGCAATAGCTCGTGGCGAATAGCACTAATCTTTTCGGCTAAAACAATCACAAAAATACTCGACATACTGCACGAGTATGCCTGCGTTTTTTGTAACTGTTTTATCTCAAAAATCTTAGCACTCTTCATCCACGTCTACTGCAAAATCCGGGTTTAACAACTCCAAAATATAAAAACAGGAAGGGCGATTACCAAGAGAGGGGTTATTTTAAAAGCTTATTTTTACGCCTTACGTTTTATTATCACTTTGAATTGATTTCCATCAAAATCATTTTCAAAATCAATTTCAGGATATTTTTGCAAGGCTCTTCTTATTCCAGTCCCCAACCCTCTATAAGGAAGCATTTTAGTTGCGTATGATGCCAATATTGGATTGCGGATATTCGAGTTCCCGCTCTTTATATTCTCAATCGTTAAATTATTAGGTAAATGACCAGGGCTAATTATCTCCACGCGATTTCTGAAAACAAAAACTCGAATTGGAGCAGAAATAAAGTAATCACGATGAATTAAAGCATTAGCTAATAACTCTTCCAGTGTTTCTTTAGGAATTTCCGGCTCCCCCGGAGCATTAACATTTCTATCTCCTTGCACACGCTTTAAATTATTCATCAAAAAACCTAAACTTTTTTGAAAAATATCCGCCAATTTCCCTGCAATGTCCTGGCTATCTAAATATTCTAATTCATTTATTATATTATCAGGATAACAGACAGCTTTAACGATAAAGATTGGAAGCCTTACTTGAGGATTTTTGGCAAAAAGCAAAGCGCCGCTTATATTCAAAATGCCATCTTTTAATAAATTCATGTTTTCAAGAATACTTGGCAAAGGGATATCTTGATCATCCAACTTCTCCCCATATTCACGCTCAAAAAAGTCTTTAAAATAAGAAAGGTCTACATCGGCAACAGTTATCCCATTGGCAGGGATCTCGTCTCCATGTATTAATCCGGCACTCTGAAACATGCGTTGCATTTCTTCGCGTGCCGTAACTTTTCGTTTATCTGCACCACTCTTAACTAATATTGCACCTTGATTATCCATATACGGCTTACTTATTCCGTCCAAAACCGTAACAACCATAACCAATCCGTTAGGTAAAGCAATATTTTCTGTCTGCGGATTAATAGGCGGCCGAACATGCTGTGATGCGGCATTAGACACAAGGCCATTCAACCTATTCATGTCAGCAAAAGAGAGGCCTGCAATCTCGCCAGCATCACTTATCCCAATAAATATTTTTCCTCCGCCGGAATTACTAAATGCGGTCATTTCCTGCGCAAGTGAAATTATATTATTAACATCCCCTTTAAATTGATGCTTACTATCTTCTCCGCGTGAAATTATTTCTAAAAGCTCTGTAATTTCCATATCTGATAAATCTCCTTTCGACGGTTAAATGCCTCTTTACCGCCTTCCATAATATCTACTATTTTATGCTGAGTTTCGGGGCAATCAATATTCCCATCTATAATTACTATTTGTTCATCTACATAGTTACACGCAAAAATGCGTTCAGAATCGCCTAAAACAGGGATATTGGCGTTATGTGTCGCAAAAATAAATTGTGTATTTTGTTTAAGCTCTCGTATCAGCTTAATAACATCTTCATAAATAGTCTGGTTATCAAGATCATCTTCCGGCTGATCAATCAAAATCAAATCGTTTTCGCGTTGGCTAAGCACAAAAAGAATTAAAGCGGATGCCCGTTGTCCTAGTGAATGATGTTTCAACTCTTTATCTCGGTATTTTATGGTAAATCGATTCGGAACCTGCCACGTTAATAACGCTACCATATTATCATTAAAATACCCCTCAAAAATATGCGCAGAGGATCCAACAATTTCTTTGGCCTTATCAAAATCTTTTATTATCGCGCCAAAGTCTGAAAAGCTATCCACAAGACTCCTAAAAGTGTTTTCTCGTATCTTGCTCCCTCTGAATATATTCTTCATATACTCAACAAACGCATTTTTGTCCTCTTTAAATTCAATGGAAATTTGCAATGAAGAATGATTCTTATTAACCTTCTGAAGTTCTTGTTGAACAGCAACATATTCTTCCAACCACAAATCATTTAACTTTGTCAACTCTACGATAAGCTCTGTTTTTAATTTTAATTGCTGTGTTTCTTGCTTTTCAAGGGCGCTCAACATTTGAGATGTTTGATCAACTACTTTCTTAAGTTTCAAAAATTCATCAGGCCTTATAGCTTGAGCTCCTTGTTCTTTTAATTCCTCGGAAAGCTTTCTTTCTATTTCAGCAAATTTTTCTTTTAATCCAGCTCTAAGCTCATCAAATTCCTGCGCCCGACCCGTTAATTCACTTAAGGCTAACCGCCCTTCTTCCAATGCTTTTTTGATAGACGCAAAAGACTTTGAGACTTTGTTGTATATTTCAAGAAATTTAACAAAAAAATCCTTATTTTGTTCTGACTCATAACGCTCTTGGCTTAATAACTCATCTTCAAAGCGACTGATGAAGCTTGCTAATTCATTCAGGTAATCTTTAGTCAACTTAATAACTTGTTGCGTTTTACGATTATCCGCTTCGAAATCAATTTGTTTTTGAAGTTTTGCTTCGACCGCATGTTCTTTGTAAAAATTCAGTTTAAACACTGCATCATTCTTTTTTGCGTCATACTCCTTCTTTTTCTCTTCTACGTTCTCAAGCTTTTTTAATTGCGTAATCACATCGGTAACCTTTTGCCTTTGAGCCTCGATGCAATTTCTAACAGCACTCAAATTGTCGTCTACAAGTTTTTCTACAAGATCTTTTTCAAACCCTTCTCCTGAACTGGATAAATCTTTTTGTCCAAAATATATGGGCTTTGAAACGATTGTTTCTCGAATCGATATTCCTGGCTGTAAGACTCCACCTACATAAATATCCGGCTGTTCATTAAGAATGCGGCGAATTTCATATTCCTGTCCGCGCCTATCCATAGCTTTCAGTGTGATTTTTCCACCGCTACCTAATGTATGTTGAACTAATTTAGTCTTATAGGCATCATCTACTACTTTATCTCCAAAAGGAATATCTAAGGCATATCTTACCGCTTCTAAAATTGACGACTTTCCGCTTCCTCTAATACCTATTAGAGAATTTAACTCTGGTGAAAAATTGATTTCCTGTCCGCCAAGAATACCCCCTTCAAATGATACACTCTTAATAAACGAATGTGTATATTTTACTGGGGTAGTGGATATTCTATTTTTAAAATCTACCAAAGCGTACTTAACAGCAGAAAAAATAAAATCCCCTAGCTTGATATAGATTTGTTTGCCATGTCCAATTTCATCGATAGATTTACAATCAGACCCCTCTATCTCCGCGGGATACCAATTACCTAACCAATTTTGAACTTTAACTCTACAAACTCGATCCGTAACATCGTGAGTCATAACTTTTTGAAAACCAAGCGTCTTATTCCTAAACTGTTCATCTTTTGCTAACTCTTCAATACGCCCGCCTGAAAGCCCACCCCACAAACCGTTATCTGCCTCAACATGAGCAAAAAGCAAAAAATAATCCTTGCCAAATTCGTCTAACTTCCTAATTGTCTCGAACAAATCGTGATTTGAACGTGCATTTTGATTATCATAATTCGATTGTCCTGAAAAAGTAACACCAATAAAATCATTAATATAATCTTTATTTTCAGAATTTCTAATCCAATCATCGTTAAAAACGACTAAGGCATGAACCCCGCCCTTACCATCTTTCACAGAAAGTTCAATTCCCGGCAATAAACAAATTTCTTCTTTTAATGCGCTTTTCCTTAATACTTTAAATTCCTCTAAATCAAACTTGTTGTGGTTAGTAATAACGCCTATCCGTATATCTGTTTTTTTCAAAGCTTCGATATAGGCAGAAATAAATTCACTATCTTTGCCTTTATAAGAAAATTCTTTATCAACCTTAGTATGGAGATGAAAATCTGCCCGCATCCAAGCAGAACCATTATTAAAAATATTCAAATCACTCATTTTATCCTCCATTAAGACTTTTCACTTTATCATTATATCTTATTATTGGATTCTGCCAAACTAAATACCTTAATTGCATCATTCCAATTCTTCGGTTTATATTTATCCCATTCTTCCTGCTTAACGTAAAGCATTTTGTATATGATTTTTTTCTGGCGATTGCTTGCATCATCGCACCACTGTGCTAATCTGGCAATTTTTAGAGGATCATCTAAATCTTCTCGTCCTTTAGTTTCAACAATATAAACCGTTTTCCCGTCAGTTTTTACAAAAAAATCCGGGTAATAATTGGCAATTGTTCCATCCGCATTTTTATAATCTATTTTGAAATGCACCTCGTAATAATTCTTCGCAAAAGAGATAACTTCATCATCGCCTACCCTTTCTAAAAAATCGGCGAATTCAAGCTCAAATTGACTATCACCAACAATTCGGTTAAATACGCTTTTCTTAGGCACTAAATACGCTCTGTCATTTACAACAAAAGGACGACTGTTGCTAATCTTGACATAATTTTTTATTTGAGCATCACCAACATCTTTTACGGTTAACGCATTAATTTCTTTTTTGAACGTCTGAATAATAGTCTTTGTAACCTCAATCTCTGACATATTTCTTAAAATGTTTTTATCATCGAGTAAAATCTCTGACTCAAATAAGTATAATTGAATAAATTCTTTGACCTTGCCAAATAAAACATCATAACAACCAAAAAGCCTGAGTTCACGCATTATGCTTTGAGCAAAGAATCCGACAACACTCTGATAATTAGGCTCGATATTACTTTCCAAGATAGTCGTGTGATGGATCTTTTCTTCAATCACATGTTTAAAAACAATCTCACGCTGTTCCTGCTCATTAAATTGTTTTACTTTTAATCTAGCATGCTGAAACGCAGAAACATTTAAATCGGATAAATTCTTATATTCCCTTTGAATTCTTGGAGTTAAAATCGGAAGTTCTATGTCTAATTTTTGTATATCTTTCTTTGGATTACCGTGATCAATTTCAATAACCGTTGGAGTAACTGCTTTCGTTGTGCTGTCCATCTTTCGCTTTTCTAACTCAACACCTTCAGCTCTAATTGATTCAACAAAATCCATAAATGCCGGGGTACCGACAACGCTAACATATTCCTCAACATCTTCCCGACCAAAAAACATTCTTCTCAAACCACGGCCAAGAGTTTGCTCAGGCAATATATTTGATGTCGCTGAATACGCCCTAAGCCCGACAATAGTCGTCACGTTCTTAACATCCCACCCTTCTTTTAACATGAGCACTGAAACAATCACTTTGTAAGGGCTTTCCATTGAATCAATTTCATTTGCCTGCTTTCGTAATCTATCTAATTCTTCCTTAGCTTTACCGGTTACTTTTTCGGAGATATCACCGCTTTTGTTAGTGTGAATTGTCAAGACTTTACCATTTAAGTCAGAATAGTTCTTTTCTAAATATTGCTGAACCTCATCGCAATTTTTTGTATCATCAGTCATAATAAACAAAATGGCCTTTTTACCTGTTGGCTCCAACTCCTTATAAGTCTTTCGCCATTCTTCAATACCAAGATTAATATAATCCTCGTATTTCTCTGTAAATATCGCGCTTTGTTTTTCCTGCAACTTTGCCCGGCTCGCCTGATCCGGTAATACCGGAGTTTTAACAATACTTTGATGAATTGCTTCAACAAGGGGATAATCAGAAATTGTCTGCACAAAAATTCCGCCATTATTATGCTTAGGGGTAGCGGTACAATCTATCTGCAAAGAAATCCGCTTTTCTTTTAAAACTAATTTATTGTTTATATCCTGTATGGATTTAAACCACGCCATTTTTGGGTCATGTATATGATGTGCCTCATCATTGATAACCACAAGCTCATCAACATCACGAATAATATTGCCTAAATCAACCATTGATTGATTAGTTTTCGTAACAGGTTTATCCCCCAAGAAATAATCCGCTAAATCTTCATCTTGAAAAGAAGGATCTCTGACATCGCCTTCGTAGACTCTGTGAATATTAGTAAGGAAAATATTACCTGTGGAAGAAATCGCGGTTAAATCATCCTGCAAATGTAAAGTTATCTGAAAATCATCTCCCCAATTCCTGCCTTCATATCCGTTATCCGGCAAAACCGGGTCCTGATAGAATATCTTAAGGCCGTCAAAATCTGTCTTGATACGCTCAAGAACGATAATATTAGGAGTAATTAAAAGAAAATTGCGAGACAGTTCTGAGTCCGGCTCATATAGTTTATGGAAATATGACCAGGCAAGAAGCAGGCTCATGACTTTTGTTTTACCGCTACCGGTAGCCATCTTAATGACCAATCGAAGCCAGTCCTCATCAAACATATTAGGACTTACACGCCCTAAAGAATCAAAAGGCAAAAGATCATATTTATTTCTTACGCCCGCAACGTCATAAAGCCAGATAATCGTCTCAACCGCTTCTCGCTGAGCAAAGTAATATTGGAATAAAGAGGTATTACCATCAACCCCATAAACTAAGTGTTCTTGCTTAAACCACCAATTCAAAAGAGCTTTGGAAGTAGCACTTGCCCCATCATAGGCATTATCCCGCCACACCTTAACTCGGTTTCTTAATTCCGACACAAATGGCGGGAGCAGTTTTTCGTAACCCTGCTCACGCAACGCTTCATCAGCCGGGAACCAACGAATCTCAGGCTCTAATATCGCAAACTTATCTTTGGGAAATTTTTTATGCAACGCCATTATTAAATATTAACCTCTATTACTTTTGTCGTATCGTTGCCAAAAATATCAACCACTTTGACAGCGATCTTTCGCCGTCCTTTGGAAACTTCTTTTTCCGCCGAAATGAGTTCAAGCTTTCTGTCTTTCTTTGTCCTAAAAGACTGCCATTCGTTTTCAAAAATATATCCGCCGGTCCATTCCTCTGTTTCTTCCCCTGTTTTTGGATCAACCACACGAACTATTTCCTTTTTGCTTTCCATATCAAAGTCAACCGACCAATAATCTACCCAATCCGTCCATTTCTTGGTTAAAACTTCTTTTGTCACAAGTGAAGTCTTCTTATCTTTAGCAACCTTTATAACCTGACCATTCTCAATCACAATTTTACTTGAACCTTCTTTAAGAGAACTTTCTGTTTCTTCAACGCTATCTTGATTATAAAAAACACTAAAGTCGCATAATTCGATAGTAATAATTTTATCTTTACCACGGCCTTTAACAATTGGTTTTACTTCAATATATGCGACATCATAAAACTTAACGTGTCCCTTTTCTACAGCTCTACGATCAAAAACTTCTCGGGGAATAACTTTAAACTGCACATCAACACCGTGACGGCTAAGTTCGGAAAAATCAATCCCCATTTCATAATCAAACCCCAAAACATCAAATTTTGTAATCCCCTTAGACTTAGCCTCTTTAATTGCCTCATCAACAAACTTAGAAGAAACAGGCGTACTAATAGGACCAACAGCAACAAGACGATCACGCTTTTTACCTACAAAATTATTATAAGAGTCCACAGCTTGAGCTTTATAAGCGGAAAGGATCAATTCAATAAATTGGCTTTCTTTTTGTTTTAAGATTTTCTGCCGTTCTTGCTCACGAAAATCCACATCAACATCTACATAATGTTCCCGTTCATATTTACCGAGATTAAGAATTACAAACGCACGAAAGTTTTTACCTTCTTGTTTCATTTCACGTTGAACCTGAATAAGACGTTTTCGTGATGTATGAATAGCAAACCGCCCAAGGTCTGAGCCAATCCATTTACGTCCTAATTTCTCAGCAACGGCTAAGGTAGACCCCGAGCCACAAAAGAAATCAGCGACCACTTCCCCTTCGTTTGTAGATGCTTTAATAATCCTTTCCATTAGTGCTTCAGGCTTTTGCGTTGGATAATCAACTCTTTCTTTGGCTACTGGATTAACTGGGGGGATATCATTCCAAACAGAGTCAACTATATCACCTTCTAATTCATCCAAATAAATAATTCTAGTTCCGCCCTTTGTAGGATTAACATCATCACGGTACAATCGCCCATTCTCATCTTTTTTCCATCTTTTAAGATATTCCTCATTATGCGGTTTATACTGAGTATTCCAAATAAACTTATCTGATGTCTTTCTATAAGATATAATAGAGTCGTGTTTTTGTGGAAATTTTTTACTGGTTTTTCTTTTAAAAGCAAAATACGCCCATATAATTTCATTTAGGAAATTTTCCTTCCCGAAAATTTCATCTAAAACAAGTCTTAAATATCCACTAACTCGCCAATCGCAGTGAATATAAATAGTGCCATCATCCGACAACAATCCATGCATAAGTTTTAATCGCTCATAAATCATGGCAATAAAACTGTCTGCGCCCTTACCCCATGTATCCCGATAAGCAACTTCTTCAATAACTGAGGGTTTCTTTGTAAATGATTCATCGCCAATTTCAACGTTCATAGAAAAATCCGCGCCGACATCGAACGGAGGATCAATATAAATTAATTTTAATCCCCCTTGCCTCTCAATTTCCTGACGCATAGGGCCATTTTTAAGAGAAGAAAGAATTAGCTTATTATCTCCCCAGATAAGTTTATTTGTCCATCCTCTTATCTGTCTGCCCGATGTATCAAAAAGTTCGTACTGCTTTTCTTTACCGGCTATCCTTTCACTTCTCGGCTCATCAATATGTTCTATTGTTTGAAACGGTAAAACAAGATTACAAGCCTCTTGTGTCTTACCGTTCCAGACAAGCTCAACTTCCCGCTCATCAGCAAATAAAAGAAACCGATATTTTTCAGGCAAAGGTTTCCCGTCCTGAATATACTTTATCGCATCTCGTCTTTCGTTATCAGTTAGTCGCATTATCTCTTTACCTTCTTAGCTTTTCCGTTTAAAAATTTTCCAATATGATATTGTTGTATTTTACTTGGTTTAGTCTTTTCACTAAACCACCTGCTGACAGTAGAAAAAGAAACACCTAAATCCTCGGCAAGTTTTTGCAGAGAAATTCGGTTTTCTAAACGGTAATTTTCTAATTGCTTTACTATATCCATAATATTTTAATAAGCGTGTTAAGTATTTGCATATTTTGCATTTTATATCAAATTATTAGCTAAGGCAAGAAGTTTTAT
>JAHIOQ010000114.1 GCA_018895275.1 Candidatus Omnitrophota bacterium | reverse complement strand
GAAGAAATATTTAAAGAGATATTAGAGGTTACTCTTTTTCGTCAAAAAGGTGAAAGATAATTTTTGGTGTTTTTTATTTTTTTTAATGCGTTGATGATGGTTGGACTAAGCGTTCCAAGTTCAATAGCAGAAGAAGAAGAAACATTAACAAATAGTGATTTTTTGTATAACCTGCTATTTTTTAGGTATACATTAGTTTTTATAAGCGGTTTTTCTCTCATATACAAATTATACCATAACTTTAGTAATATTAAAAGCGCTAATTATCTGGGTAGTGGGAATGATAAAACTAGGGGACGCGTCTATTTTTCTTGCTTTAAGTTTTGGAAAAATAGTATATCCCTTGTTCCTTATTTTATTTGCATCTTGGTATCCTAAAGGCGCTGTGTAGGATTGTGGGAAAGGCAGAAGAATTGGAGAAATTAACCGGGCCGCTTCTTGTTGATAGCAGTAAAATCAGGAATTTGCTGGGGTGGAAGGCATTGTTTACGATGGAAGAGGGGCTTAGGGAAACGGTCTACAGATTAGATTCACAGATTACGATCCACAGATTACGCGGATTTTCGCAGATTAAAAAAAGGTGAAAAACGGATCCACAGATTACGCAGATTACATGGATTGAAAAAGATGGAAGAATTTATAAAATCCACATATTAGTCACGCGCAGGCAGGAATATCTTGCAAGGATTAATTATTTTTAAAATCTGTGAAAATCTGCGAAATCTGCGGATTAAAGCGTATCATTAATCTGGTCATGGCTAGTGTGTCCTATAAATTTAAAAAAACTTGCATTTTTTTGTATTTGATATATAATTTGGTTAGATAAAGGTGATTTATATCACATAAACTCAACCAAAAGGTGTCTATGGCTTTGGCTATCGGAAGCCAAACCATGGCTTATGGCCTATGAGACGATCAATAATAAAGCAATTAATTTTATGGAACAAGTCGGAACGGAGAAAGCCGCTTATTTTGAAAGGTGTTCGTCAAGTTGGTAAGACGTGGTTATTAAGGGAATTTGGTAAAAAATATTATGAAAATACGGCTTATTTTAATTTTGATGAGCAAGGGGAATTAAAACAATATTTCGAAACGACCAAAGATGTACAAAGGATTCTTCAAAATCTTACTTTGATTAATGGCGCTCCGATCCTTCCGGGTAAAACGCTTATTATTTTTGATGAGATTCAGGAATGTAACGCGGCGCTTAACGCATTGAAATATTTTTGCGAAACTGCTCCGGAATATCATATTACCTGCGCGGGGTCGTTATTTGGTATCAAGGTGTCGAAACCGGCGGCGTTTCCCGTTGGAAAAGTTGAGTTCCTGGCGATATATCCGATGACGTTCACAGAGTTTTTGTGGGCAATGGGAGAAGAAAAGCTTATCCAATATATTGATAATATTGGCGGTTTAGATCCTATCCCTGATATTTTCTTTAATCAGTTATATGAAAAATTAAAGATGTATTTTATCACCGGAGGTATGCCTGAATCAGTGCGTGCCTGGGCCGAAGAAAAGGATGTTGCACGGGTTCAAAAAGTATTGCGGGATATATTGGATGCGTATGAGCTTGATTTTTCAAAGCATGCGGAAATAAAGGATATTGCCAAATTAGGGTTGATCTGGTCGTCGATCCCGTCTCAGCTTTCAAGAGAAAATAAGAAGTTTACGTATAGAATGGTCAAAGAAGGGGTAAGAGCAAGAGAGTATGAAGATGCCCTGACCTGGCTTTGTAATGCCGGGCTGGGGTACAAAATATATCGGAACACAAAGCCGGGTCTTCCTGTCGCAGCGTATGATGATCTGGGAGCGTTTAAACTTTATGCCGTTGATGTCGGGCTTTTGCGCCGACTGGCGTTCCTCGATCCAGTGTCGTTTAGTGAAGGGAATAGGTTGTTCTCGGAGTTTAAAGGGGCGCTCTCCGAGAACTATATTTTACAAAGTCTGGTGACTCAATATGAAGGTTTACCGAGATATTGGTCTTCCGGGGCGACAGCAGAGGTTGATTTTACCGTTCAGCGTGGTAACGATATTCTTCCTATAGAAGTTAAGTCGGATGAAAATGTGAGAAGCAAGAGTTTTGCCTTGTACAATCAAAAATATGCCCCGCCAATCCGAGTGAGGTTTTCACTGAAGAATCTTAAAAAAGATAATAATCTTATTAATATCCCGCTCTTTTTGGCGGATCATCTCGATAAATTTATTGACTTGGCGGTTAATGAGAAAAGGTGACGCGTGTTTTTTTCGGTTACATAGGGTTTGCTGAAAGAAACGGTTTACAGATTAGATTCACAGATTACGCAGATTGAAAAAAAGATGGAAGGGCTTTCTTGCGGGGATTAATTAAATGAAATTGCTTTTGAAATCTGTGGAAATCTGTGAAATCTGCTGATTGAAGCGTATTTTTCATTAAACTGTTGTAAAAAAAATGTATTTTGCTACAATAGTACCTAAAAGAATCCATTTTTCCATGGTTAAATTTATTCTTCAACATTAAAGAAATGAAAAACGTAAATTTCAATAACATTATAGGGTTAAAACCTGTTGGTTATTCCGAATTGGTGCGCAGGTATTCGCTTAATGTCCTGCCGTGCTATTCCCAAGCATTTATTGTTCAGAAAGGACGGCGGAAGACGGTAATTGAGGGGTATCGGAAAACCGAGTTTTATACAACAAAGTATGATCCGGGTGCCGGCCTGGGTAACCATCTGACTTTCGCGCTTAAGTTTGAGGGGCTTAATTTGGAGATACTCAGCTTACTTTTTCATGTAATCAATAAAAAGGAGGTAGAGTTATTTATAAAGAAAATTCCGGCTGGGAAGTATGCGCGAAAAATTTGGTTCCTTTATGAGTTTCTCATAGGGAAGGAACTTGATATATCAGATACAAAGGTGACTAATTATGTTGATTTGCTTGAGACTGCTAAATACTACACGGCGACATCCATACCGGCAAAACGGCAAAGGATTAATAATAATCTTTTAGGTGATAGATTCTTCTGTCCTATAATCAGAAAGACAGGGATTTTAGAGAGCTATATAAATCTCCGGCTTGAGGAGAGAAGTAAAGAGGTTATTGGAAGATATCCGGCGGATGTTTTACAGAGAGCGCTTTCCTATCTATATACCAAGGAGACAAGGTCTTCATTTGAGATTGAACGAACGGAGCCGGATCAAAGAAGAGCCGCGCGTTTTATGGAACTACTCAAGTTGGCGGATGAACGGGAATTCTTCGATAAATTGTCTCTGCTTGAACTCCAACAAGCAACAGTCGATGAGCGCTTTGCCAATGATGATTTTCGTGATAGTCAAAACTATGTTGGCCAGACGGTTAGTTATGGAAATGAGGCTGTGCATTTTGTGGCTCCTAAACCGCAAGATATTCAGGATATCATGAAAGGTATGTTTTATACTTACGATCGCATGATGTCTTCTAATGGGCATCCTGTTATCATTGCTGTCGCGATTTCCTTTGGGTTTGTGTTTATGCACCCATTTGATGATGGAAATGGCAGAATTCATCGTTTTTTGATACATAATATTCTGGCCAAAACCGGTTTCACACCCAAAGGATTAATTTTTCCTGTTTCGGCCGTAATGCTCCGGAAAATTAAAGATTATGATGAAACGCTGGAGTTGTTTTCAAAGCCATTGATGCCGCTGATAGATTTTGAGTTGGATAGCACCGGACAAATGACTGTCAAGAATAAAACAGATGTCTATTACAAGTATATCGATATGACTACAATAGCCGAACGGCTCTTCGGATTTATTCAAGAAACTATAGAAATTGAGCTCGTGTCGGAATTGAACTTTTTGCTGAATTACGATAAAGCCAAGTTGGCTATCCGGGATGTAGTGGATATGCCGGATCGTCTCATTGACCTGTTTATTCGTCTGTGCGTTGAGGGTGATGGCTGCTTGTCGAAAAACAAACGCAAGAGCCTGTTTGCTAAACTAACAGATGAAGAAATTACCAAGATGCAGATCTATGTGAGAGAGGCCATCAACTCCACTTCCGAGAAAGTCACTCCGGCCCCTTTTCTTTAGCCCAAATAAATACTCTTGCTCATGCGGTGAATATGTGTTATATTCACCGCATGAGGTGCGTAGAATGATGCGTTATATTCATCAACTTAATATCTGGCCAAAGTTTGTATGGGATCATGAAAAGATCGTGACCTTGCTTGGTGCTGTGCGTAACCGCCAGGGGCGGTTGATGGGGCGCATGGAGGCAATAGGATTTAATTTACGGGCAGAGGCATTGTTACAGACTCTTACTCTTGATGTTTTAAAAAGTAGTGAAATTGAAGGTGCTATCCTTCCTTCTGATCAGGTGCGGTCATCTATTGCTCGAAGGCTTGGAATGAACATTGCCGGCCTTGTTTCTTCTGATCGTCATGTTGATGGCATGGTGGAAATGATTCTGGATGCAATGCAGAAATTTGATGAACCGCTTACAAAGGACCGCTTGTTTGGCTGGCATTCATGTTTGTTTCCCTCAGGGCGTAGCGGAATGCGTAAAATTGTTGTTGGTGCCTGGCGTGATAATAGCCGCGGCCCTATGCAGGTTGTTTCTGGGCCAATGGGACGTGAGAGAGTTCATTTTGAAGCGCCGGATGCTGCTCGTCTTGAAGTGGAAATGACGGATTTCCTTGATTGGTTTAATCGCGCTGCAGCAATCGATCTTGTGTTAAAGGCGGGAATTGTTCATTTGTGGTTTGTGACCATTCATCCTTTTGAGGATGGTAATGGGCGCATTGCGCGAGCGATCACGGATATGCAGCTTGCACGCGCTGATGGCAGCGCGCAGCGTTTTTACAGCATGTCCGTACAGATCTGTAAAGAACGAAATGCTTATTATGCTGTGCTCGAGAAGATACAGAAAAACACGTATGGCTTTGGCTATAGGAGGCCAAACCACGGCCTTGCGGCCTGTGGTGGAAATGCTGATCATGTGTCTCTGAGGGGAAAGGGTATCGATATTACGGAGTGGCTTGAATGGTTCCTGGCCTGTTTGGATCGGGCGCTTGTTACAACGGAAATTTCTTTAGCGGATGTGTTCAGGAAAACGCGTTTTTGGGAGCTTCACCCTTCGGAATTGATTAACGAGCGGCAACGAATGATGGTCAACAGATTATTTGATGGGTTTGAAGGCAAGCTTACGTCCTCCAAATGGGCGCGGATCGCAAAGTGTTCACAGGATACGGCTCTTCGGGATATTCTCGAACTTGTTGAAAAAGGGATCCTTGTCAAGGCCTCTGCCGGCGGGCGGAGTACGAGTTATTTGTTGAGAGACTTGTAATATTATAGGTAAAAACGAAGAGTTAGAAAAATTAACAGGATCTCTTCTTGTTGATAGCAGTAAAATCAGGAATTTGCTTG
>JAHIOQ010000113.1 GCA_018895275.1 Candidatus Omnitrophota bacterium | reverse complement strand
GCCTTGCATAATGCCTCAATAATATGAGCCGGTGTCGGTGTATCCGGGTCGCCGATACCCAGGTCTATAAGATCCCTGCCTTCCTGGCGCGCCTTACGCTTCGCGCGGTCGATCTCAACAAAAAGATAGGGAGGAAGTTTCGTAAGCGATTTTGCCACATTTAACTGCATCGACAAAGCATCCTTTCTTTTATCCGTCTCCAATTATTTTACAACTTAAACGTTTTTTTTAAAAAAACCTTAAACCCTTCTTTAGAAAAACAGAATTTCAGAGTATCAACGAAAAACTCCATTTGCTCATGTAGATTTACCAAACCTCTTTCTCTTAAGGAATTGATTTCCCCGCCGTCAAGCCATAGTCCGTGTCCCTTAGGGCAAATATCGACATTCACCGTTTCTTTTTTCTCATATTTCCTTCTCATCAAAAGCGTCCCGTCTTCACAACGGGGACATTTGCCTGATTGCCGGTCTAAATCCGCCCGTAAATTTTCCGCTTCTTCTCCGTCGAATTCTTCCCTTCCTACGTCGATATAATTAAAATTTTTAGAATCACCCTTAATAACCGCTTCCAATTCTCCGGCATCAAACCATATCCCTTCACAGACAAAACAAACATCTACTTCCATATCTTCCATTTTCTTTTTCTGCAGATTACCAAGGCATTTAGGACAATCCATAATAACGCTCTCCTCTCAACCTGTTATTAATTCAACCGATAACATCCTGCATCGTAAAAAGCCCGCACGCGCGGCCGGCAACCCATTTCGCCGCCTGCAAAGAGCCCTTGGCAAAAATATCGCGTGTTTTAGCCGAATGCCTGAGCACGACGGTATCCACATCACTTTCAAAGGTAACCTCATGGTCGCCAATAATCTCGCCTTCGCGTACGGACTCTATATCATCAACACAGCTTCCCGTTTCCGACTCGATAATCTGCGCGATCTTCTTCGCCGTACCGCTCGGAGCGTCTTTCTTATGAATATGATGCGCCTCTTTAATCCGCACCTTGTAACCTTTAAGCTTTGCCGCCGCCTCGTTAACCAGTTTAAACAAAAGATTCACACCTACGGACATATTCGGCGAAAACAAGATCGGAATATCTCTCGAAGCTCTTTCGATAGCGGCAATCTCCTGCTCATTAAGCCCGGTAGTTCCGATCACCAGCGCCTTTTTGTATTTCAACGCGGCACCAAGCATATTCATGGTTGCCTGGACAGCGGTAAAATCGATAATCACATCGGCCTTTTCAATGGCAGAAAGGTCATCGCTCACTTTAATCCCGTTTACTACGGTTCCCAGCCGTGGATGCGCCTTCATTTCCAGCCCGGCCACAATCCGAAATTCTTTATCCGCCTGCGCCAGCGCCATAATACGACTTCCCATCCTTCCACAGCAGCCGTTTACCGCTAAGCCGATCATTTTCCCTTCTTTCTCTTTAATCCGTAATCCGCAAGCGCCTTGCTTAGTTTTTTGAGATTATCCTCGCTCATCGGGCATAACGGCAGCCGCAATCCCGGCTCGCATAACCCGAGAATCTCCATGGCTGTTTTCACGCAAATCGGATTCGTTTCCAAAAACATCGCCCTAATCAACGGCAGAAGCTTATAATGCATTTCCTGCGCTTTCTTCAGGTTGCCTTTTTTAAATTCTTCCACCAGTCGTGCCGTGTCCTGGGGAACGATATTCGCTACCACGGAAATAACCCCCGTCCCGCCGATGGATAAAACCGGCAGCGTCAAGGCGTCGTCTCCGGAGATAAGCGCAAAATTCTGAGGGCAAAGCAGCTTAATGCGGGACATCTGTTCCAGATTACCGGAGGCCTCTTTAACACCCACAATATTTTTAAACTCATGCGCCAGCCGCGCAATTGTTTCCGGTTCCATATTAACCGCCGTACGTGCGGCGATATTATAAAGCACCAAAGGGATATCCACACTCTCCGATATTTGCTTAAAATGCAGATAGAGTCCTTTCTGCGTCGGCTTATTATAATAGGGCGTGATCAGCAATGCCGCGTCGGCACCGGCTTCTTTTGCGTGTTTGGTAAGCCGGATTGCTTCCGCCGTATTATTCGACCCCGTGCCGGCGATAACCGGTATCTTCTTTTCCGCGGTATCCACGACCAGCTTAATCACCCGCTCATGTTCCGCTAAAGACAATGTTGCCGATTCTCCCGTAGTTCCGCAGGGCACAATCGCGCTGGTCTTGTTTTTCATATGAAACAAAACCAATTCCCGCAACGCATCTTCATCCAGTTTTCCATTTTTAAACGGTGTAATCACCGCAACCATTGAACCTTTAAACATAACATTCCCCCTTATACACCATACTGGCTCTACCTTCCAACCATACATTGCTGAAACTGCCGTCTTTATAGTCAAAATAAATCTTTAAAACCTCGCTGCCTTTTGTATGGATATTAACCATATACGTGCCGTTAGTGCCGACAAACTTGTGATGATACACCAACGCGCTGGCTACGGAACCCGTTCCGCACGCCAAAGTTTCCTCTTCCACTCCCCGTTCATAAGTACGGATTTGCAGCGTATCCTGGTCAATTATCTTGGCAAAATCGACATTCGTCCCTACCGGCTCAAAATCCCGGTGATAGCGGATCAACCTGCCCAGCATTCGAACATTTGTCGCTTCCAGGTTCTCGACAAAATACACGGAATGCGGAACTCCCGTGTTGACATAATTCACCTGATAAATCCGGCCGTCGATGTCAAGATTGACATTCAACTGCAGCCCCTTGGGATCGGTCATTCTAACCTTGATTCCGTAATCTTTCAGCTCGGCGCTTAATAAACCGGCAAGCGTTTCTACCTTGGTGTTCTTTTTGCCTTTATAAAGCACGGCGCAGCGTATGCCGTTGCCGCACATTTCCGCTTCCGAACCGTCGGGATTGAATATGCGCATTTTAAAATCAGCGCGTTTTGACGACTCGATAAAGATAAGTCCGTCGGCGCCTACGCCGTTCGTCCGCACGCACAAAAGCCGCGCGATTTCCGGCCCGTTTTTCAACCCGGCGCGCCGGTTATCGAAGATGATAAAGTCATTGCCGGAAGCAACCATCTTCGTAAATTCAAACTTTCTTTTTTTACTCGCTTTTCTCACCGGTATTTTTTTAACTTGGTTTTCTTTCTTTATGTTACCACCCTGCTTTTTCTTTTTCATATCCGCTCCTTATTCGTTACCAATGACCTCATTTTTTACCAGGTCGCTATAACTTTCTCTCTTCCGGATAATTCGGAAGCGAGAGCCCGATACCAGCACCTCAGCAGCGCGCCTGCGGCTGTTATAGTTACTTGACATGCTAAAACCATAAGCGCCGGCGCTCATGACGGCAATTACGTCATTTTGTTTCAAAAAAGCAGGCAAGCGGCGGTCCTTGGCCAAAAAGTCACCGCTCTCACAAATAGGCCCGACAACATCCGCCGTTCTAAACGTCATTTTTTTTCGCTTTATAGCGGGAACAATCTCATGATAGGCTCCATAAAGCGCCGGGCGCATTAAGTCATTCATCGCCGCGTCGACTATGATAAAACGTTTTACCGCCGTATCTTTGACATAAACCACCTTTGTTGCCAGAATACCCGCGTTTCCCACGATAAATCTACCCGGTTCCAATATAAGCTTGAGGCCTCTGTTCTTTACTAGAGGAATCACGGCGCGGGCATATTCCTGCGCCGTTTGCGGCTGTTCTTTTTTATAAATAATCCCAAGGCCGCCGCCGATATTCAAATGCGTAATATTCGCGCCATGCGCATTCAGTCTCTCGATCAGTTTAACCGCCTTTTTTACCGCCTGAATAAACGGCGCAACCCGTTCAATCTGAGACCCGATATGCACATGGATACAACAGATATCGAGGTTTTTGAACCTGCGGCGCAAATTCAAAAATATGTTTTCCGTTGTTTTAAGGTCAATGCCGAATTTATTCTGTTTTTTTGCCGTGGTAATATAATGATGCGTATGCGCCTCAACATCCGGATTAATGCGCACGGCCACGCGTTGTTTTTTACGCAAACGTCCGGCGACATCATTGATCATTTCCAGCTCCGGCAGGGACTCAACATTAAAAAACAGTATCCCGGCCTTTATTCCCGCTTCGATTTCTTCCGGCGTTTTGCCCACGGAGGCATATACTATCTTTTGCGCCGGAGCCTTTATTTTTTTTGCCCGGTACAACTCGCCGCCGGAAACTATATCCAGCCCCGCGCCCTCCTGCACCAGCAGCCGGCACAAAGAAAGATTCGAATTCGATTTCATGGAAAAACAAATCAACGGCTCAATCTCGGCAAAGGTCTGCTCTAATTTGCGGTAATGGTCCAGGAGTGCCTTGCGGCTGTAAACAAATACCGGCGTGCCCACTTTGCGGGCGATCTCTTCAACACTCACATTTTCACAGAGCAAACGGTTATTTTTGAATATAAAATCATGCATTAATCTTCGGCACCTTCCTTGAGATTGACCTCTTAGAACTTATCGCATGCTGCGCAGCCATTATCCGGCAGACATCCTTTTGGTTTAATTTCACATGAAACGAACGTAATTTTTTATCAGATAGCTGCCTTATCGGCGTTGCATTATCCTGGGCATAGCGGATAAGCCTGCCCACCGCATCATGCGCATCCTTAAATGCCGCGCCCTGAAAGACAAGAAATTCCGCCAGCTCCGTCGCATAAAGGCTTTCATCCGCTAAAGCCTCTTCGATACGCTTAACATTTAACCGGATTCCGCGGACAAACCTGGCCATTATCTTAAGTTCGTCCTTAATCGTCTCCACGGAAGAAAACAACGGTTCTTTATCAAGCTGCATATCACGGTTATAAGTCAGCGGCAGGCCCTTCATTGTCGTCATAAGCGAGAGCTGATTCCCGTAGATCTTTCCCGTACACCCGCGCACAAGTTCCATAAAATCCGGATTTTTTTTATGGGGCATCAAACTGCTGCCCGTACAAAATTCCTCCGGCAAATCAAGATAATTGAATTCCTGCGTGGAATACAAAATACAGTCTTCGGCAAAACGGGATAAATGCATCTGGATAATGGACATTATCCCGAGAAATTCCATCATAAAATCACGGTCGCTGACATTATCCAGAGAACTTTCCACGGTCTTAGGCTTTTTCAGCGTAAGGTCAAATGCAAAAAAAGTATCGATCGCTTTATCGTATTCTTTGCGATCCAGAGAGCTCCCGGCTAAAGCTCCGGCTCCGATATAAGGAATCACCGAATCGTAAAACCGCTTTAGCCGCTGGTAATCGCGGCCGAACATATGCCCGTAAGCGGCAACATAATCGCTGAAAAGAATCACCTGCGCCCGCTGCGTATGCGTATATCCGATAAAAGGCTGGCCGGCGTATTTTTTCATGAGAAACAACAGACTTTCGATCACGGCGCTTAATTTCTCCCGTATGTTCAGAGCTTCGTCCAGACAATAAAATTTTTCATTAAACACGATCTGATCATTGCGCGAACGCATAGTATGCACCTTCGCCGCCAGATTCCCGATCTTTTTTTCCAACCGGTTATGGATATCCGTATGGATATCTTCCGAATCAGGATTCGCCTTAAACACCCCGTCATCAATATCCTTCAAGATAGCGTTCAGGGCATCGATAAT
>JAHIOQ010000112.1 GCA_018895275.1 Candidatus Omnitrophota bacterium | reverse complement strand
TTTGTATTATGTTTTATTTAAACAAGTTATATCTCCCCTTTCGATTATTTCGAATAATGTCCGCGGTATTGCTCAGGGAAATCTTACCAGGATAATAAAGCTTCAAACCCATGATGAGCTGGAAACTCTGGCAATAGCAGTTAATGAGATGAGCAATAACCTGCGGGAAATCGTTATGGAAGTTAAATCCGCTTCTGAGAAGATACATGACATGGCTACGGAAGTATTCAGTGTTGTTCAGGAAGAAAATGCCTCAGCGGAATCAGTTGCCGCGACAATGCATCAGATAAACCAGGGGGCCGATGCCCAGGCAAGACAGTCAGAAGAGGCTTCATCAATTATCGCCAAAATGACGGCAACGGTTAAGCAGGTATCTCTAAACGCTAATGAAGGCGTTAAGCTTGCCCAGGAAACAACAAGGTTGTCTGAACAGGGCATGACTGCTTCTAAAGAGGCGGTGAGCAAAACCATACGTATTCTGGAAAGCGCCCATGATATTACAGCAACTGTCCAGAATCTTGGGGCCCGTTCCCAGGAAATTGGACGGATTGTTGTGGTAATCACTACCATTGCCCAACAGACTAATCTCCTGGCTTTGAACGCGGCTATCGAAGCCGCGCGCGCCGGAGAATCCGGGAGGGGATTTTCTGTTGTTGCTGAAGAAGTGCGTAAATTAGCGGAAAATTCCGCGCGCTCAGCAGAACAGATTTCAGAGATCATACGCGCAACGCAGAAAGAGACTTCTGAGGCAATTATATCAGCGTCAAATGCTGCCGATGACGTTGAAGAAGGAAAGATTATTATAGAAAAATTCCGCTCTTACCTGGACAATATCTTAAAAGCTGCCGAACATAGCGCGATTCAGGCCCAGCAGATTGCTAAAACCGGTGATGAGCAAATAAAAAACTCCGAACTCGCGCGTAAAGCAATTGAAAACATGGTTAATATCGCGAAAGATTCTTCCAGTTCTATAATAACAGTTTCTGAATCCATCACAGATATGACTTCAGCCATGGGAGAGTTGTCTTCACGCGCGCAGAATCTAACAGATATGGCTTTGAAATTACAAAATCGTGTGGAAAAATTTATAATCAACTAAGCGCGTCAATAAAAGAATAACGCCAAGGCAAATAAACAGCAGTCCAAGCAGCATTTTACCCCAGATAAAAAATTTCTTTGACACGCGGGCAAAATGCAGCGCGGGTAATCCCGATAAGGCTAAAATAAAGATACCAATCAGAGGGATGATGAAGGCGATATTGTAAAAAATAAGATACGTAAGAGCTTGTTTGCGCAATTCAGGCACATTTAAAATATACATAATTGTCGGCAGGTAAATCTGTCCTGTACAGGCGAGTTCTGTAAGTGAAACAAAAACTCCGCTTACAAACGCTCCCCCAATGCAGTGTTTTCCCCGGAGTTTTTCTGTTATGGTATTTCGGATAGCAGAACTTTGCTTATCGGAAAGCTTTAAAATCACCTCTTTTTTTCCCTGCCGGATAAACATAAATATATCGCGGAAAGACAAATAAGCCAGGATAAAAAGTACTCCGGCGAGTACGGTATAAATAAAGGAAACAATTTTTTCAATAATCGGCAGCGTTAAAAAAGGCTGCAGCAGCTTTATTCCGCTGAACCCGACAAATAAATAGGTAAAAAAAACCGCGCTGATAAAACTTATCCCAACTAAAATGATTTCCCGGCGCTGCCGTTTAATTATCAAAAGCGAAGTGACAAAAAAGACAATTGCCGCGAAAGCGCAGGGGTTAATCCCGTCAATAATCCCAGCGGTAATTACGCCAATTACGCTGAAATTTTCAAACCTCCGCGCTATTTTCTCCTGAAGCACGGTTTTATCTTTACGCAGAGATTCCGCGTAGTCGGAATTTATTTCCTGGTAACGGTATTTTTCAACTGTTGCTTCCAAAGAAAGATAGTCCAGCTGTTTTTCCGTTAAATATTCCTTGCCGATAAATAAGGCCGGGGTTGTTAAGGCCTTATTTCCGGGGAGGTGATACTTATCTATCAGATATTGATAAAAAAGGCAGGAATTTTTATCGGCAATATCGAATCTTTGAAAATTGAATTCATAATATTTTTTTTCCAGAAAAAGCAGGCTTTTCTCCACACGGCCGCATTTTTTGCAGGATTCTTTAAAAAAGTAAACCGCGGTTGTGTTTTTTAGTTTAAATACCGGAGGGTTAATAGAGAGTAAATGTTTAATTTCGGCGAAGTCAAAAAAAGGCATTCCGGTTGTCTTGGCAGCGGCGATTCTTTTCTCCAGACGGCCGCTGATAATATCTTCTTTTTCCACCAGGGCGTCACATAGAAGAACGCAGGGAAAAGATACCTCCCTTTTTTTAAAATATTTTTCCGCTCCAATAAGCAAAGCGTAATTTTGGGCAGAATTCACATCAAGGGCAATCGCTTTTAAACGGTATTTTTCGATCAAATTGACGACATGTTTTTCGTAAAATTCCTCACAGTCACTGCATCCATTATTGACAAAACTGTAGATGCAGATATCCTGTCCCTGCCGCTTCTGCCCAGGGGCAGAAAGGACATTCTCCTGAAATATTCCGCAAAACATAACGCTAATAAGCGCGATTTTCAGCAGCAGCCGCGTTTTGCGTTCTGCGCCGGCGATATTTGGCCTAAAAAGCGAAGCAATAAATCTTTTCATTAATTCCATCTACCCCCTGCACTTTTATCATCTTACAGAAATTCTTCCACTTTAAATAAGAATGGCCCAAATTTTAGAATGAGAGAGGGCATAGCTTACCAGGCGCCTTATAAAACAACAAACCACGGGATAATCCGTGGTTTGTTGAACAAATCCTTAATAGCCTTAAAACGGTTTATCCCGCATGCTTTAAAAACCATGGCTCCTGAGCCTGTTGAAGGATAGCCCGGGTGGGCTTTATTTGAAATCTTGCGTTGAAAGCACCCCTTTTTCCAGAAAATTGTAATTTATATATCCATTAGATTCAAGATGGTATTGCAGCCATCGTACTTGCTTGCCCACCGCGTCGATAAAATAGAGATGATTAGATTTAAATTCACCTTCTTGAAGCAGAACAAGCATTCTGTCAAGAGGGATATTACGCAGTCCCGGTATATTGGGGATTTTTTCGCGCTGGAATGGGTCGCGGATATCAATAATTACGTTATTGGAATCCGATGCTTTTTCTAGTATCTCCTCATATGACACAAACCGTTTATTGAGGCCTTCCTTTGAAATAAGCTTTTCTTTATCTACCGGGGTTTGCCCCATTAAAGTAGATAATTCCGGATAAGCATTTGCCCAGTCAAATATCCCAGCGTCGTATGTGTAAACATTTTTGAATCCGGCTTCCATTGCTTGCTGTGTGGCTTCATAGCTCTTTTCACAGGTATGGCCATTACAGTAGAAAGCCATCTTCACTGTGCCGTCTTTAGCCCTGACCGCGCTAAGTTCTTCGACAAATGTTTTTTTTGAAAGAATTATATGCGCCGCTTTGGCGATATGGATAACATCATATTCAAATTTTGACCGCACATCAACGATAATAATGCTGTCATATTCCGCGAAAAGCTGTTCTGTTGTGATAAACGGGACATCGGAATATTTCTCACGCACCGGAAATCCTTCTTCTGCTTGTACTTTTAACGGGACAAGTACACATAGGCACATAACGATTACAGACAATACAACGCAATACGTTTTTTTCATTGCTCCCCCCCCTTTATTTGTTAAACCCAATTATAGTTGCCCTTAATTTCTTTCTTAAAGCATATTAGCATGAAATATATCGCGTGGCAACAATTTTTTATGTTCAGGCTATTTAAGTTCAGCAATGTTTTTTTAGATAATTTCATTCTTTACTGTAATCCATTTTAGCTAAATGCTCATACATCTTAAACCTGCGCTTTAATTCTTCCTGAGAAAGTTTCAGAAATTTTTCTGCCCGCTCAGGAGCCATGGTTTTCAATGCCTTAAACCTGGTTTCATTATAGATATAGTCTTCCAGCGGAATGCTCGGCGCTTTACTGTCAAGCTGCATAGGATTCTCACCCTGCTTGATCAGGTCAGGATTGAATCTAAACAAAGTCCAGTATCCGCAGTCCACAGCCTTCTTCTGCTGGTCCATGCCCTTGGTCATATTAATACCATGCGCGATGCAATGCGAATAGGAAATTATAATTGAAGGGCCGTTAAACTGTTCCGCTTCAATAAACGCCTTTTGCGTTTGAGCGGGATTTGCCCCCATTGCCACACGAGCAACATAAATCGATCCGTATGTAGCAGCCAGCAGGCCAAGGTCTTTTTTGAACAAAGGTTTTCCAGCCGCGGCAAATTTCGCGATCGCTCCCATAGGAGTCGCCTTAGACATCTGCCCGCCTGTATTTGAATAAACCTCTGTATCCAAAACCAGGACATTGATGTTCTTATCCTGCGCGAGAACATGGTCTAATCCGCCGTAGCCAATATCATATGCCCAGCCGTCTCCGCCGAGGATCCAAACGCTTTTAGCCACAAGGTAATCTACGATTAACAGCAGCTTTTTTGCCTCTGTTCTTCCTTTTAACTTAGCTTTTAGCGCTTGCACTCTTTCTCTCTGCTCTTCTATCTGAAGATGTGTTTTCTGCCGGGCAGTCAGTATTTGGCCTGCCAGCGCGCTTAAGTCACCGGATGCTATTTCTTTTAACAGTAACTTAGCCTGATCCGTGATCTGGTCAACCGCGAGACGCATTCCAAAACCAAATTCAGCATTATCTTCAAATAAAGAGTTTGACCACGCAGGCCCCTTGCCGTCAGCTCTGACGCAATAAGGAGTTGTCGGCAAATTACCGCCGTAAATAGAAGAGCACCCTGTAGCATTGGCAATGATCGCTCTCTCTCCGTATAACTGCGTGAGCAGCTTTACATACGGTGTTTCTCCGCAGCCGGCACACGCCCCTGAGAACTCAAAAAGCGGGCGCATAAGCTGCGCGCCGCGCAAGGTCTCAACTCCAAACGGATTATCCTTAACACTTACATCCGGCAATGACAAGAAGAACTCAAAGTTTGTCTTTTCTTTTTCACGCACAGCAATCTGCGAAACCATATTTATTGCCTTCCTGCCTGTGGGCTGCTTATCCTCTCCCCTCTCAAGCACAGGACACTTATTAACACACGCGCCGCACCCGGTGCAATCCTCAGGCGCGATCTGCAGGCTAAATGCTTTGTGTTCAACACCCTTGCCTTTCGCTGCTATTGATTTAAAATCCTTTGGCGCGTTCTTAAGAAGATCCTCATTATATATTTTCATTCTTATTACACCATGAGGACAAACGAAACTGCACTGGGCGCACTGGATACAAAGGCCCGGTATCCATTCGGGTATCTGCAGAGCAATGTTTCTCTTCTCATACTGAGAAGTAGCCGTAGGCCAGGTACCGTCCACCGGAAAAGCAGATACCGGAAGTTCATCACCGCGCCCTGCTACTATGAGAGCAGTTACATTCTTTACAAAGTCCGGCGCGCCCGCAGAAACTACATCAGGTATGGATATCCTGCTTGCAGCCTTAGACGGAACCTTTACTTCCTCGATAGACTTAAGCGCCGCCTCAACAGCCTTATTGTTCATCTCAACTATTTTGTCGCCTTTTTTGCCGTATGTCTTTTTAATCGCTGTTTTAATCGCTTCTACTGCTTTAATAACCGGGATAATATTACTGATCTTAAAGAAAGCAGTCTGCATTATCACGTTAATTCTCGCGCCCAGGCCTATCTCAGCAGCTAAATCAAAGGCCTTAATCACATAAAACTTAAGCTTTTTGTCAATAATAGCCTGCTGTACTTCTTTTGGCATCCTATTCCATATTTCATCACTGCCAAACGGGCTTGCCAGCAGAAATGTCGCGCCAACCTCTGCGGCTTGGAGCATATCGTATTTTTCAAGGAAGCTGAAATTATGGCAGGCAATAAAGTTCGCTTTTTGAATAAGATACGTACTGTTAATAATACCTTTTCCAAAACGCAAATGCGATATTGTTCGGGATCCTGCCTTTTTAGAATCATAGACAAAGAACCCCTGTACATTATAATCAGTTAACTCACCTATTATTTTGATCGAATTTTTATTGGCACCAACCGTACCGTCAGCACCCAATCCCCAGAACATACAGCGGAAATTTTCCGGATTCTCAGCTTCGAAGCAAGCATCCGCTTCAAGGCTGGTATTGGTAACATCATCAACTATGCCCACTGTAAAACCATTCTTCGGTTTTGAAGCGGATAGATTATCAAACACCGCTTTAACCATACAAGAGGTAAATTCCTTAGAGCCAAGGCCGTACCTTCCGCCGACAATTACCGGCCAGGTTTTAAAAGGAGCAGTGCCTTTTTCCATTGCCTCGCCGATCGCCGAACGAACATCCAAATACAGCGGCTCGCCGATCGCTCCCGGCTCTTTTGTTCTGTCTAAAACAGCAATAGACTTTGTTGAGGCAGGAATTGCTTTAATAAACGCGTGCACATCAAAAGGCCGATAAAGCCGGACAATAATCATTCCGGCTTTTTCGCCGTTTGAGTTCATTTTATCCACAGCCTCCTGAGCCGCCCCGGCCCCGGAGCCCATAATAATAATAATCCTTTGAGCATCTTTGGCCCCAACATAATCAAACGCCTTATATTGGCGGGAGGATAATTTAGCAAATCTACCCATGACATCCTGAACAATAGCGGGTGTTTTCTGATAAAAAGCATTTACTGTTTCTCTTTCCTGGAAAAATACATCCGGGTTCTGCGAAGTTCCTTTGATTGTCGGCCTATCAGGACTAAGCGCGCGCTGTCTGTGTGCCGTAATAAACTCATCTTTAATCATCGCGCGCATATCATCAAAACTTACCTCTTCTATCTTTTGAATTTCATGCGAGGTTCTGAATCCGTCCAAAGAAACTATAAAAGGAATTCTGGATTCTAAGGTAGCCGCTTGCGCGATAACTCCAAGATCCATAACTTCCTGTACGCTTGAGGCGAAGATTATTCCAAACCCTGTTGAACGTGCTGCCATAATATCCGAATGATCACAGAATATTGATAACGCGTGCGTTGCTAGCGTCCGAGCGGTTACATAAAAAACAGCCGGAGTAAGTTCACCCGCGATTTTAAACATATTCGGCAGCATAAGCAGCAGCCCCTGCGAAGCTGTAAATGTAGTTGTAAGGGCTCCGGCTGTTAGAGCGCCATGCACAGCGCCTGAGGCGCCTCCTTCAGACTGCAATTCGGAAACAATCGGAACCTGTCCCCATATATTCTTTTGGCCCTTTGCCGACTTTTCGTCTGCAATCTCTCCGATGCCGGAGGAGGGCGTAATCGGGTAAATCGCGCAGACCTCATTCATCGCGTGCCCGACATAAGCCGCCGCGGTATTTCCATCCATTACAATTTTATTTCTCGCCATTATTGCCTCCATTTGCCGTTTTTGCGCCTTAAAAGATATATATATTAACACAGTCGAAATACTTTTGTCAATTATTTTCACCCTCTATAGGACTGTGTTTTGCAACAGTACCATGAAGCAGCCCAAGAGAGGCTGTTTTGGCGAATTTACCCCTCCCATCTGAGCAGCACCTTCCATCCTCATTACGGCAATCAAAGGCAGGGGAAATAACAGTATAGTTACAAAGAGAATTATGTTAATTGGAATAGTGTCTTATCCATGGCCTTAACATATGCTTCTTCTATTGATACTTTGCCTTCCTGTACCAATTTCAAAAGATAGTTATCCATAGAAACCATGCCTAAACGCGCGTGTGTATTTATTTCCGATCTTACAAGTTTGGTATCTCCCTGGCGGATTAATGACGGCAATGCGATTGAGCGCAAGAGTATTTCGAAGGCTGCCCAGCGCCTTGCCCCATCTATACTCGGCAGCAGCTGTTGAGCACAAACAATCTGCAGGGTATTAGCCAATATTTCTCTGGTCTGGTTTTTCTTGTTACTGGGAAAAGAATCGATTATCCTATCTATTGTTTTAGCGGCAGAATTCGTATGCAGAGTGCCTAATATCAAAATACCCATCTCCGCGGCTGTGAGCGCAAGCTCGATAGTATCCCTATCGCGCATTTCTCCTACCATAATTATATTAACATCAGTTTTTAAAGCGCTTCTTAGCCCTTGCGCGAAACTGATGGCGTCTGAGCCGATTTCTCTGTGAACAATAATGGCTTGTTTATTCTGATGCAAAAATTCAATAGGCTCTTCAAGTGTTAGTATTTTCTTTACATAACCTGAATTGATTAAATCAATAATCGCTGCCAAAGTCGATGATTTTCCGCTTCCTGTCGGCCCTGTCACCAAAACAAGCCCTGATTTGAGCTGGGCAACCTGTTTCATCACATCAGGCACGCCTAATTCTTCAAAGCTGCATATTTTAGAAGGAATGAGACGAAAAATAGCCCCGTATCCATAGAAAAATTTAAAATAATTAGAACGAAAACGCGCTCCATTATCAAGCGCATAGGCGAAATCAAGGTCTCCGGTTCTTTCCAATCTCTGCCAGTTAATTTCACCCGATATTTCTTTTAGAATTTCACATAGATATTCCTGGGTTAACGCTGGGATATCATTACATTCTGTAAGTTTCCCGTGAACACGCATCTTAGGCCTCTGCCCCTGTTCCAGATGAAGATCCGAACCTTTACTATTAATTAATCTGTTAAACAAAGCATCTATTTGCGCCATAATTATCCCTTATGCTGAACCTGCTGCCCGGAATATCTCTTATATCCGATCTTCTCAAATTCACGTTTATTCGCTGCGCGGGCAACTCCTTCTTCCCAGCTGATCATATCATTTTTAACAAGTTCGATCAAAGAAGCATCAAATGAGATCATACCTTTGGCCTTACCGGTTTCAATCACCTGAAAAACCTGCTCCAAATTACCTTTATGGATTAGGTTTGAAATAGCCGCGTTAACAACTAAAACCTCATACGCGGCTACAAGATTATCTTTGCTTTTTGCCGGGATAAGCTGCTGGCAAATAATACCTCTTAAGGATTCTGAGATCATATTTTGTACAAGATCTTTATCCTGAGGCGGAAAAGAATTAATCAGCCGCAGCAGTGTCTGCGCGGCATCATTAGTGTTCATTGTCCCAAGCACCAAATGCCCTGTCTCAGCAGCAGTAGCCGCAAGCTGAATAGTTGACAAGTCTCTTAAATCACTGATGAGCAGTATATCAGGGTCCTGGCGTAACGCGGCCCGCAACGCGTTATTCTGAGAAATAGTATGCAGGCCTATTTCCCGCTGTGTGATCTGAGATAATTTTGGGGTATATACTATTTCTATAGGGTTTTCGATACTTATAATATGCTCCTTGCGGCTTTGATTAATAAGCTCGCATAAAACAGCCAGTGTTGTACTCTTCCCGC
>JAHIOQ010000111.1 GCA_018895275.1 Candidatus Omnitrophota bacterium | reverse complement strand
TTGACATTTTTTTTTTTTTTGGCACAATACTATAATACGCTTTATATTACCTGTGCTTTAAAATACTAAAAGGAGGTTACCCCAATGGCGAAAAGAACAAGAAAAGGAAAATTACGCTGGAGAACAAGAAAAGCAAGCCATGGCACCAAGCCATGCCGCGGAGCTTAACAATCCGCTCAAAAAATCTTTTTTCGCGTAACATATTTTATTAAGAGAAGTGGCGAATAGCCTTGACTTAAAAACACAAAAATGATAAGATTAAAATTGCTTTTAACCATTATAATCCTATGCGCGATAAGCGCTTTTCCGGATATTTTTGTTCCTGCAGTTCAGGCAATGGGTAAACGGCCGCCGGCAAAAAAGAAGACTGAAGAAAAATTTGTTTTGCCTGAGATTGAAATAATCACAAAACCTGAGGCAGATATGCGGTTGTTCTCTGAAGATAAACCGGCAAAACCCCAAATAGCGCCGCTTTCTCCAAAAGAGATATTACCCGTAAGCGAAGCTGCAGCCGCAACTTCCAGGAGCAAATATCCGGCCGGCGATATTCAGAAGGCGCTTTCTAATGCCGGCTTTAGCGTTGGGCCTATAGACGGGAAAATCGGCCCGAAAACAAAAAAGGCAATCAAAGATTTTCAAAAGCAGAATAATTTAACCGTAGATGGTATAGTCGGGGACAAAACCTGGGAAAAACTAAAACCTTACCTCGGCTCAACTACGACGAAAAATAAAAATTAAAAAAACCTTTTAAACTATTGACGCCTGGGCGCAGGCTTGCGGGGTAAATTTCTTTGATATTTACCCCGCAGCACCTCAGGCATTAATTCGCCCAAATCACTTAGTTCGCCGCGCTCTCTAAGTGATGGGCTCATTAAGGAGGTGCCTATGCTCGGCAGATTTAAATATTTGGTCATTATTCCCTTACTCTTTGGGCTCAGCGGCTGTTCCGTCATTCTTCAAAAAAGCAATCCGAATGACTTGGATAAAATTGATAATCTCAGCTCTAAACTTGAACAGGAGCGCAAAGCGCGCGAAGAACTCTTACGCGCTAAAAACGAACTCGAAGAACAGCTAAAAAGAGAAGTCGAAGAAAAACAGATAAAGATTGAGATGCTCAACAAAGGCCTGGTTATCACTTTTGTTGATGAAATCCTGTTTGATTCGGGAAAAGCAATCATCAAAAAAAATGCCTATACCATCCTTGACCGTGTCGCCGATGTCCTTAACAATCAGGTACGTGACCGTAATATTGCCATCGAAGGCCATACAGACAATCAACCGATTGTCAAGTCGCAATGGAAATCAAACTGGGAGCTGTCTACGGCAAGGGCGACAAGCGTACTGCACTATCTTACCGACAACAAAAACGTTGACCCGCAGCGGCTGTCCGCCGTAGGTTACGGTGAATACCGGCCGGTCGATTCCAACGATACAACCGCCGGGCGCCAGCAAAACAGGCGCGTGGAAATTACGGTTTTGCCGGAAACAATCATAAAGCAAAAAAAGAAGTAAAATAAAAGAGCGTGCCGTGCCCCGATGAGAGAATCTTTATTACGAAAGATAGTATTTCTTTTCCTTCTCACAACAATCATTAGTATTTTGTGGGCTATTGGTGCTAACGCACGCAAAAAAGTCGAGGTCGTTAAAAGCAGCGGCCTTAACTTAAACCTGGAACAATTAAGACGCGCAAATACCGTACTTACGAACAACGTAAAACAGGCTAATAACAAGCTTTCCGGCCTGAAAAAAGCCCAGCAAGCGCTGGAAAAAAAGATTTCCGATATTGAAAATAACCATGCCCCGTTACGTGAAGCACTAAAAAAAGCCGAAAATGAAAACGCAGGCCTGCAGGCAAAGCTGAAAGCCGCGCAAAAAGAAACCGGCAACTTAAAAACCATAAATAATACTCTTGGCGAAGAAATAATTAAACTTAAAAAGGAAAACAGCGTGCTTAGCGGCGAAATTAAACAATTAAAAACAATGCTGGAAGGATTAAAGACGGAAAAATCAAGAAAAGGAAGAAAACAAAGCCAATCTCAGAATGAGGCGAAAAAAACGGATAACAGCCAACTGCCGGCCAATAAAAATAACTTCGCCTGGTAAACCTTAAATCTGCGTTCATCTGCGTCCAAAAAGAAAATCCCTATACTATCAAGGTAACTGTTTTCATCATATCCTAAACTCACACGTCTTTTTTCTGTTCATCTTGATTACTTTCGCCCTTGGAAATCGATTTTTTAAATTCTTTTATGCTCTCCCCCAAAGAACGCGCTATCTCAGGAAGTTTCCGTGCACCGAAAAGCAGCAGAAGAATAAAAAATATCAGCACAAGTTCTGAAATCCCAAATCTACCCATAACTCACCTCCTTAATGAGCAGATAAAATACGGAATTATCAAATTTCGTATTTTATAGGCCGTTAGGCCGTCTGCGAATTAATCCCGAAGCTTGCCGGGCAAAATATCGAAGAGATTTTCCCGGCGTTTAAGCAAGGGATACCATTCCTCTTTTTACCTAAAACCATTCTTACGTTTTGAAACAAGAATTTTCCCGCTTCTTATGAGACGGAGTATTACCTTATTATTGCATTACAGCGCCTCATTTTCATTGAGCGCTTTGTGTTCAAAAATCCTGATTAACCAGATACTAAGCTCATACAAAACAATCAACGGTACCGCAAGCAATGTTTGATTTACCATATCCGGTGTCGGCGTCAGCGCCGCGCCGATTACAAAACTTCCGAGAACGGCAAAGCGGCGGTAATTGCGCAGTATCCTGCTGGTCACCATCCCGATACGGGCAAGAAACATCAGGATAAGCGGCAGCTGAAACGTAAAACCAAAGGCTAAAACCAGGCACACGATGAATGAAATATATTTGCTCACGGAAATCAGCGGCACCAGGGTTTCCGAACCGTAAGAAAGCAGAAACTTAACGGCTACGGGAATAACGAACACATAGCAGAAACTTCCGCCCAGCGTAAAAAGAACAAAACTTCCCAAGGCCAGGGGCAGGATAAAACGCTTTTCATTTTGTTTTAATCCAATCTCGACAAAACGCCATACCTGATAAAAAATAAACGGCAGTGCGCAATAAAAACCAATGAATAACGCCAGCTTTACCTGTACCCAGAAGGCCTCCGTAGGCGCCATGAAATAAAGCTTTCCTACGGAGCGGATAATTAATGCCATAATCCGCGGGATAAAACTATAGGTCAAAGCCGAACAAACCGCAATAAGGAACAGGCAAAAAATTATCCTGTTCCTTATCTCCTCGAGATGTTCAAAAACCGACCGCGGCCGGTCAACCCATTCGACGTTCCCCGCCATAAATGGCGGGGCTTGCTCAGGGTTGACTCCGAGCGATTCTTCCTTACCCCGCCCTGAAGAATGGGGTTTACGGGAAGTCGAGGAGTCAAGATCGTTATCCGCGGAAATCTTTTCCTTCTTCTTTAAGACCTGCTTCATTTTGTTTTAATTTTTCTTCGACCTCTTTAACAATCTGTTCCGGCGGTTCCTGGTTGAGCGCTTCCTTGAAATCATCAGCGGCCTTTTTAAATTCATGCATTGCCCGGCCGAGCATACGGCCGATTTCCGGAAGTTTTCGCGGCCCGAAAATAAGCAACGCCACAATAAACACCAGGATGAGTTCCGGCATTCCGAAATTGAACATGAAATCCGCCTATAAAATATTACCTGTTATCGATTTTTTCAGTTACAATCTGTTACTGTCGGTTACTGAGTGTTACCATCGGTTAACCTTCAACCCGTAACCTGCAACCTTACAACTTGCTACTTGCAATCTTATTTCTTTATTATTCTTATCTGTTTTTCTCATCTGTCCCAACGTCTACACGTCCTTCGTCTTAGCGCGCATAGCGCGCGGTCGTCCCTCGTCCTTCGGAGGACATACACCCTATCTTCTTTAATGCCTTCCCCATCACTCTTACCGTACGCTCTATATCTTTATCCGTATGCGCGAACGAAAGAAAATTAGCCTCAAATTGCGCCGGTGCCATATACACACCGGCCTCAAGAACCGCTCTAAAAAAAGCCGCGTACCGGCCTAAGTCACAGGCACACGCCGTGCGGTAATCAAACACCTCTTTTGTGGTAAAAAACAGCGTAAACATCGATCCTATACGATTAACGCGGGCATCGATAGAAGCGCTTCGGCAAACCTCTTCTATATTCCGGCATAAACCTTCGCATAAGATACTCAGCCTATTATAATCCAATTCACGTAAAATTTGTAATGTTTTCAATCCGCAGGCAACCGCGAGCGGATTCCCGGAAAGCGTTCCGGCCTGATACATGCTCCCTAAAGGAGCGGCACAATCCATAATCTCTTGCCTTGCGCCGTAAGCGCCGATAGGCATGCCGCCGCCGATAATCTTACCCAGGCAGGTAATATCCGCGGGCACGTTATATACCTTCTGGCTGCCGCCAAAACAAAAACGAAAACCGGTAATTACCTCATCAAAGATAAGCAGCACCCTGTATTTTTGCGTTATCGAACGCAAGTCACTCAAAAAATTTTTGCGCGGCAGAACCACGCCCATATTTCCGCATACCGGCTCAAGCACTACCGCGGCGATATCCTTATAGCCGGACCTTACCGCGGAACGCACCGCGTCGATATTATTATAAGGCAGCACGAGTGTATTCCGGGCACAATCCAGCGGCACTCCCGAGCTGGAAGGCACCCCAAACGTCGCCAGCCCGCTGCCGGCCTTAACCAGCAGCGCATCGCTATGACCGTGATAACAGCCTTCGAACTTGATGATTTTATTCTTTTTCGTAAAACTGCGCGCCAGGCGTATCGCGCTCATCACCGCTTCGGTTCCGGAATTTACCAAACGCACCTTTTCCACACTCGGGAAAGCGCGGACGATAATCTCCGCTATCTGCGTTTCCGCCTTTGTCGGCGCGCCGAAACTAGTGCCTTTTAAAGCCGCCTGCCGGATTGCACTAACGACTTCCTTATGCGCGTGGCCTAATATCAAAGGCCCCCAGCTCAACACATAATCAATATAGGCATTGTCGTCAACGTCATAGATACGGGAGCCTTTTCCTCTGTCAATAAACACGGGAGTCCCGCCCACCGCCGTAAAAGCACGCACCGGGCTGTTCACTCCCGCAGGCATTAACGTTAATGCTTGTTTGTAATATGAATATGATTTTTTGTTTTTCATCAGTTTGTTATTTTACTGCTTTGCCAATATGTGAATCACCTTTTTAGCCGTATATTTGCCTTTTACAATACAAATCTGCGATTGTGCCACATTAAAATATTCCGCAAGCAGCTGCATCACTTTTTTATTCGCTTTGCCTTTTTCCGGAGCAGAGGTTACGGTCAGCTTAAACATCCCCTGCCCTTGCGGTACTACCTGGTTATTGGCTGCGTTAGTAACTACTTTAATCCTAATAAACATATTCCGGCCTTATTACAAACGACTATTTATTTCAAAAAAGAATAGGCAATAATAATAAGCGTTATTTTTTGACGCGGCATAATTTTTTCATCACGTTCCATACGGATACGTTCCACGGAAACCAGACGTCCTAAGGTGAACAACTTTTTAAAAAAATCGTCTGCTTGCTTAAAATTACCTTCGAAACGCATTTGAACAATAAGTCTTTGCACCGCTAAACCGTCTTGTGCCGCGGATGCCGCCATAACCGGCAAGCCGCCTTCTTCGCCTTCCAAGCCGCGGTTTTCAAGCGCTGCGCCTACGGTATCCGGGAAATTGCCTCGATAAGTAAATTCCGCATTTTTCAGCTGCAGCTGATTTGCCAGGAGCGTCATCTGCTTTATCAAAGACAAAGGCTGCTCGTCATGCACGGGAACCATTTTTTCTATCTCTGTGGTTTCCATATCCAGACGATTAACTTCAGCCTGGACTTTATCTATTTCCCGCTGCGCATTACGCGCTTCCTGAATTTTCGCATTTAACAGGTTTTTTTGTTCAAGCATCTTCGTATTCTCATTAATCAGGAAAAGCAAAAAACCGATGCACCCGACGACAAGACCGCTGATTATAGATATACTGATTTTAAAATTTTTCATTATTATAAGCCTGTACCTGCGCGTTTATCGTAAATCTTCTTTCTTTTTGTCCCGTGAGCAGAACCCCTTCATCACTGCCGACAACCGGAGACATCGTTTCCAGTTGGGGAAGGTCAAGGGTTACATTACGGAAATAAACACTATGCGAAAGATTATCCTTGAATTGGCGGGCATAAGCGAGCGCCTGTTCATAATCCGCAAGACAAGCCGCCGCAATCGTTAATCCGCACGCATCCTGCGAGGATCCCTTTTCATTGTTTTCCTGCCCTTGTTCTTGCAGGGTAAACGAATCCTGGTTTTCTTCTCCGTCTGCGGCGATATTATCTGCCGCTGCGCAGGAAACGGTAATCGTGTTCAATAAGACCTGCTGCGGCACCGCCCGGGCGATCGCTTCCAGGATAAACGGGCCGATAACCCGCCTGTCTTTAAGGCCTTGGATCGCGACAATTTTTCCGTCTATAGACGCCTTTTTTTGCTCTAACTTTTCCAGCAGCAAAGCGCTCTCTTGCACCGATTGCGCTTCTTCTTTAAGGTGTTTCAGGGAAAGCCGCAGAATATTATTATCCACGGCAAATTTAGCGCAACTCCCTGCAAACAATAACAGGACAAGCGCAGCGACGAGTATTGCCGTCAACTGCTGCTGGGCAACACGCTCTCTTTTTTTCAATTCCAGGGGCAGAAAATTAATCTCCCTTTTTGTTTTCCTCGTAAATGCCGCAGAAAGAGCCAGCGATAAACTCCCGGCAAAAAGCGCGCCTTTGTTCACAATATCTTCCGCATCCTTCAAATCCAGAGAAACATCCAACTCCCGCAAAGGATTAAAAAGTTTGCTGCCGCCGAATTCTTTAATTAAAACCGCGACAAACCCTTTAATTATCGTCCCGCCGCCCAGGAATAATATTGTCTCCACACGGCCGCCCTTGGATTGTTCCTTATAATATGCCAGGCTCCTTCTAATCTCGCGTACGATATTTTCAATATCGGATTGTAGAGTAAGCCGCAGTTCCAACGGACTGGTTTCATCCTGCCCCCCCTCCTGCAAGGACGCCTCGTACTTTTGCCGCATTATCTCTTCCGCGACCTTCACCCTGTCGGATAAATCAAAGTCAATCTGAGGGATACCCCTCGTTTCCAGCAACTGCCCTGCTTTTTTTCCATCGATATTCAGTTCCTTTGCCAGATGCTCTACGATATTCTTAAATCCGAATTGAATATCGCGGGCAAAATGCACATTACCGCCTTTGGCGATGATAATCACGATCGAATCATACCCGATATCCACAAACGCGGTATTTTGCTGATTGACCTGCGGGTTTTGAAAAAGCAGGCTCGGCAGCGTAAAGCTTAACGGTGAAATAATCACTGGAACGATTTCTTTAAGGCCGCTAAATAGTTTTAAGGTTTGCTCTACATAATTCTTTTCCGTTTTTGTCACCAGTACTTCGTAACGCGGCACTTTACCGACAATAACTTCCTGCAAGACCATATGTTCAAAAATACTCAGCGGCCCCGGCGCCGGAACCATCTTTCGCTTTGCCTCGGCAACGGCGGCAATCGCTAATTCCTTGCTGCTCATTTTCGGCAAATCAACCGACATTACCTTTACCAGGGAAGAAGGGATATTTGTCCCAATCAAAGCCACTTTAAGTTCGGCTTGCGTAAAATGGGAATTGAGCTCGCGCAAGAAAGCTTCCGCATCCATCTCCATCTGTGCCCCGGCCATCTTGTAAGAAGCCGGAAAGAATACCGCTTTTTTAAGATGTAGCTTCGTCTTCCATTCGACATGGACAATCTTAACGAAGTGCCTTCCGATATCTATTCCTATTAACGCCGCCATAACACCTCTCTTTAACCCGGAATTTAACCAACCATCTGTGCCATCTGAAACATCGGCAAAAAAATAGACAAGGCAATCCCGCCGACAACTACACCCATTATAATAATCATAAGCGGCTCAAACAAGGCAAATATAGTTTTTACCGTATCCGTAACTTCCTTATCATAAAATCTGCTTATCTTGTCCAAGGTATGCGGCAAGGCTCCGGATTGTTCGCCCACTGCAATCATGCGCACCACCATGGCCGGAAACTCTCCGGTCATCTGTAACGAAATGGCCAGCTTCTCTCCCACGTTAACCGCTTCCCGTGCCTTTTTAATCGCCGTTTCAATCCGCGCATTGCCCACGGTCTGCCGGGCAATATCCAGCGCTGTCAGCAAATTAATGCCGGCATCAAAACAGATATTAAACGTATGCGCGAACCGCGACAGGGCGATTTTACGCAGCAAGGAGCCGAACAGGGGCAGCTTCAATTTCCAGCCGTCCAAAACATAATGGCCTTTCTCCGTACGATTGCAGGTAAAAAAACCGATAATCAAGGAAATAATCCCGCCCACAAAGATAAACCAGTAATTCTGAATACAGTGGCTTATTTCCAAAACTATTTTCGTCGGCAGCGGCAAATTAGCGCCGGCCTCCTGAAATATCGGCTCAAACATCGGAATAACCTTTACCACAAGCAGAATCACCACGCCGACCATAACCGTAAAGAGAATCACCGGATAGGTTGCCGCTTCCTGGATCTTTTTTTTCAGATCCATCTGCCATTCCAAAAGCTGGGTCAAATCTTCCAGCGTTTCCGGTAAATTCCCTGTTGTCTCTCCGGCATTAACCAGGGCTTTATACACCGCAGAAAAGGTCTGCGGATGCATAGAAACCGCCTCGGTCAAGGAACCGCCGCTTTCCACGCGGTAACGGACATCATCAACGACTTTCTGGATGTTTTCATTTGCCGCATCCTGTGTCAGATTTCGCAAACCTTCCAGCAGCGGCAACCCGGCGGCAAGTAAAGTGGACAGCTGATAAGTAAATTGCAATATCTCTTTGGACTTGAGTTTTGCCGCGCCTGACTTTACCGCCCTATCCACCGACTCCTGCGTTGACTTATAACCGGTTAGAAAATATCCCAGGTGAGAAATTTTATTAGCGAGGGCAATTTCATTTTCCGCAATCATCATACCTCTGATCACTTTGCCGTTTTCGTCGCGCGCGGTATAATTATATTTTTGCATATTATATCTCCCGCCACGTCCAGGCCTGATTCGTTCCCGTTAAATCATCATCTTCTCCGGCCGGCAAGGCGCTGTCCTGTATCCCGTCAACAATAACCCTTATTTGACGATAAGCAATTTCATTCCCGGCCAAATCCAAGACACGGCCCGTACCCGTTAATGTCCGCGTGGTGCCGCCGCTGTTAATGATTTGAATCGAATAAAGATATTGCTGCGGGTCTGAGGCAATATCCAGATCATTCTGATCGCTAATCGTTGATGTTCCGGCTGCCCAATAGCCGCGCAACACCTCAGCCTTTGCCCTTTCCACCGCACCTTGCGCCAGATAGAAAGCAATCGACCCGAACTGCTCTTGAGTACGGATTCCGGTATCCGCCTGCCAGAGCACGGATATGCCGGAACTCAAAATCCCTACGACTAAGAGCAGAAAAAAAACAAACAACAAAACCTGTCCACGGTTATTCATTCCACTCCCTATCTTAAAGCTGTTTTCTGCCTACTGCTTAGTTCTTACTGCTTACTAATCCTACGAGCCATGAGCCATGAGCTATGAGCTATGTGCCATATTTGCCTACTCACTTAATTCCGCGGCCTTACCCGGCTCGTGAGTACATAGTTAACACTGCCTTTTGTTACGTCAAGCGTTATCGTCACCAAACCGCTGCCCGAACTAAACGGCGGTAAGGCGGCAAGATAATTAGCGGTTTCCTGATAAGGATTTGTCCAGCCGCCTCCCCCCGCATTACGCCATCTGCGGTTCAACACCGTACCCTGCCGCCGATATTCAATCTGCCGAAACGGCGGATTCCCGTCTCCATTCGGATCAATCTGAAAGCGTATCCGGTCTCCTCCCACGCTCACAATGACGGAACCTGCCTCCGCCCGGCGTATCTCATTAATCATCAATTCCATTGCCCATTGCGTTTCGCGCAAGCTATCCGCACTGTTTTTCTGTTTCTGCCAGGCATACTGCACGGAAGAAAACATGCCGGCCGCGGAAGTAAAAACAATGGAAAAAACCGTAATAGAAATCATTACTTCAAGCAGGGTGAAGCCCCGCGGCGTTAGAACCATAGCGCCGTTCCACATGTTTCTTCGAACGATGATAAATCCAAATCTGTGTTTATCCATTGCTGATAATGTCCTGTTAATAATTGCTTTCCAATGTCCGCATCGTAATACTGCCGTTCGGCCAGCTGACCGTTACTTCCAACTGCTTCAATTGATTTGCCGCCGCTGCAACCGGGCCGTTGGAAACCGTAATCGACGCAGTATACGTTACGTTATTACGGGTAACCGCAGACGGCGGATTTGTATAAGTCCCGTTTAACGGAGGATTTCCTCCGGTCCTGGCGACTAACCTGTTCCAATCGGCATATTCCTCGATGATCTCTTTGGCAAACATCGAGGCGCCTATTCTCTCTCTTGATTTACGGCTTGCCGCAAACCCCTGGGAAGCTACCACGAACATCCCGCCGCAGATGATTGCTAAAATCAGTATAGATACGATTACCTCTATCAGGCTAAGACCGGAGAGGTTAGGCAATTTTAGCGGCCGGGTATTTCCTGTCGGGTTTTTACTGTATTTTGACATATCCGGTTTCTCCAAAGACATCAATCGTACTGGTTCTGCCGCGGTATCCCAAGCTTATCTGCTTTGTCTGCGCACTTCCGGTTGGAAAATAAAAGGTAATCTGTTCCGGTGCAGAAATAACGGAAACGATATCTATCTTCAACTGCTGACGCTTGCGCATTGCCGTCGGAACAATACTGCCCTTGTAAATCGTATAATTCTCGTTTACGCTGTCAAAAACAACAATGAAATCATCATGAAGACTAACCGCCATTTCTCTTGCCCAGCACAGGTCGCCGGCAATTTTTCTTGTATCACTGTCCAACTGAAAAACCGCCGTGCGTTCCGTGGAAACCAGGCTCATTACGGCAATAATACCGGCGATCCCCACCACAACCACAAGCTCGATAACACTTAATGCCCTTGTTCCGTCTCTATTCATTTTTTCTCCCCATGGACTCCGAACACTACAGGAAACGCTTCTCTTCCCAATACCCGCCCTTATCAGGGCCGATGCGCTATGGATTGAAAAAGTTTCTCCGCAGTTTTCACCACAGATTTCTCCACAATTTTCTGACCACCTTTTCCGATCACGATTACTGACCACTCTAAAAAATGCGGGGAGGGGGACTTGAACCCCCTTTGAGGCTTTCTACCGTGAAGCAAAACATCTCATCAGACGACATTATGACCTGCAAGTATGCAGAAATAGGCCAATCCTATCCCCGCGCGAAAGCCTCTCCGCACATTGCACACATACAGTAGAGCATAATTAACGCTCCTTTACTTGCCAGATTAGTGATTAAACTACTCAAGCAAGCCATAACTGCCGTAAGATTAAAAGATATTTCGCATCTCACGCTCTGTTATACACATTAAACGCCTCGCGGCAAAGTAACTATAACTTCGCTCTCTGTCGCGTTTAAACCAGCTTCTTTATTCATTGCCTCCCTAATACTCCGCATAATTCTGCGAACTCCACTTCCCATATCCGTAACCATCTTCATCTTAACGAGAAGATTATAGATTGTTGGGTTTCGGAGCACATGTGACCCCCCTGCTTTCATGCTGTCAATGGTTACGGTATTGGGAAGTTTTCCGGGGCTTCGAATCTCAACCCTATCTTCATAAACTATTACTCGTATTGAAGCATTAATTATATAATCCCTATGAGCAATCGCATTAACAACAGCCTCACGCAAAGCAACCTCTGGAATTTCAACCTTAGTTTCAGGCTCAAACCCTTTAATTTCATGTTTCTCTGTTAAATAAAGTTTCAAGAATTTATGAACATCCTCTAACATATCGGGGAGTTTTCCGGTTAATTCTTTCTTGTCAGAAGGCGGAATTGCAATATCGTTACCGCGTATAAAAGCACAAATAATCCTTGATGCCGGTAAATAATTTTGTGGGTTTTTGCCAAAAAACAAAAGCCCTGTCACGGTCGGCTTCTTGTCTTCCGAAACAAGATGGAAATTCTTCAACAGTAATGACAAATCTTCATCTCCATGCGAACCATAATCAACATATTTCTGTAAAAAACCCTGAAATGCATCCGTATCCAAATCGACATATTGAGAGCCTCCCACAGCAGTTTCGTCATAAAAAATACTCTCTGACGATTGAAACACTCTCAATAACTCCTCACGAGAAGCCAGCCTGCATCTATTAGAGGAACGAATGTAGTACTGCCCACTTTTCGTCCGGTATGGCCTCTGGGCGCCTTTAGGCACATTGACTATCACCACAGTTTTACCTTCGACAACCAATGTTTCTTGCACCACAGTAATTGGCGGTTCACATCGATTGAATGCAATATCATCAATCCTAAGCATCAGCTTGTCAACGTTCAAAACCCCCTTAATGACACCACCATCGGAAACCCCAATGATAATCTGCCCGCCATCGGTATTAGCAAGACACACAACGCTTTTGGCAAACTCATTGTTCTCTTCCATCTCTTCTTTAAAATCAAGATGAAAACCTTCGCCTCTGGCAATTCTTTCCCTTAATTCAAACTCGTTCATTGTAATCCTCCATATTTTTCAACTCTTCGACGGAAGGCTTCTTCTCCACCTTCCATAATACTTTTGATGTCTTCAACAATCGACTTCTTATCGATTGAACCCTGATTAACAATCTTACATTCATCATTGACTGAATCAAGAACCAAAACCAATTCCGAATCTCCTAAAACAGGTATATTGGCATTATGTGTAACCAGAATAATTTGCCTTTTACCTTTCATTTCTCTAAGGATTTTAACAACATCCTCATAGATAAAACGATTGTCTAGATCCTCTTCGGGCTGATCGATGATAAGAATCCGGTTTTCCTGAGCAAAAAGTAAAATTAAAAGAGCAGTTGCTTTTTGTCCGGCAGAAAGTTTATCAAACTCGGCATACTTATCCCCTACCTTCAAGAAAATCTTAATTTTATCTTCTGGAAAAAAAGACTCGACTTCAAAAAGGCGCCCCTGATCAGCAAACCACTTAATAATTTTTTGCGTCATTGCATCACTGATTTCCGGAAAGGCCTGCTTGAATACATCGTTACCTTGCCCGATATAGCTCGATAGTTCAATACCATCTAAAGCCTTTGAATAATCATCCAGCAGAGAATCAATTGCTTCTGTCGAGACACCAGATCCTTTTAAAATAGACCTCATACTATCCTTTAACACAATACGATCCTCTTCAAACCCTATTTCTATTTTAAGCCGGCCAGATAGTTTCTTATTTATATCAGAAAGTTTTTTTTCTCTTATCTTAAAAATATCGTGTCGTTTTGCTTTAATTTTTCCCTTCAAATCATTTCGTTCGTTCAACAATTTTTTAATTTGATCCTCAACCTTAACCATTTCTTTAAGCATTGGTTCTGTGGTTATCTTTTCCCTAATCAACGATTCATACTTATCCGGGGATAAGCCTTGGGCTGCCAATGTCTTCTTAATTTCATTCATCTGCTCTTCAAGAGCCCGTTTCCGGACAGACCATTGCTGAATTTCAGCTTCAAGCTCTTTTTGCCTGCCACTAAAAATGCTAACAAAATTTTTATAAACAACATCTAATTCATGATCCAATTCGCTAACAATCTTAGCGCCTTTCTGCAGGATGGCTCTTTCTTGGCTTTTTCCAGAATTTAGAGATTCTGCCAATTCTTTCAGCACAACACTAGCCGATTCCATTGATTCCTTTATGCCAGATAAATGCGCGGTGACCTTTTCCAATGCGCGGGTGAATGTTTTGTCGTCTTCAAGCAAAGCCGCATATTGCCCCATTTTTTCTGCAACGCCTAATCCTTTAAACGTTTCAATATGTGAACTGATTTTCTTCAGCTTTTGCTCATACTCGTCCTTCTGAGCCAACTTTCGTTCAAACAATAAAATACTCTGCGCATTTTCTTTTAACCCGTTGACAAATTTTTTGAACTCAAAAATCTCTTTCTTGACATCTTCTCCGATAAGCTCATCCACTAGTTCAAGCTGATATTCTCCCTTGGAAGACAACTCATAAAGCTCTTTCTGCCCAACAATAACCGGTATTCTGTTCTCATCAAATAACTCTTTCGGCGAAAGACCATTTCTTTCTACCACAACTGGCATTTGACCAATGATTCTTTTGGCCGTATCTTCCTTTTTTTTCTGACCAAAAACTCGCTGTATTTTAACAGTGGCCTCTCCTCCGCTTCCTACTACGCTAGCAACGAAATCCTGCCGAAATGATTTCTCAGAATACACCGGCAAATCTAAGACATACCGCAACGTTTCGATAATCGAAGATTTACCAACGCCTCGGCCGCCAATTAACGTATTCATTTCTTGATTAAATGTTAAGTTTACATCTCGCAAGAATTTGCTCCCTTTAATATCAATTGATATTATACGGTCATAATCAGCTTCGGGTTTTTCGTACAAACACACTCTCATATTGGGATCATGCAAAGCGATTAGAAACGCATGAACTGATACCGAACTTAGCTTAAGATAGGTACATCTTAAGCTGCCATCTCTCTCTTTCCCTCCAATATCATCAAAAGATTTGGGATCGGAATTTTCAAGTAAAGCAAATTTAGTTGAAAACCATGTCTGATCACAAATGCCTGTCGAAATAAGTTTCGTTCTGCCCTCATCACTAAACACTTCGGCTCCATCAGACAGCTTTAAGTACTCCGCGGCTTCTTTAGGTTGCCATTTCAACAATCCATTCGTGTCTTCAGGATGAGGAAAGAGTATCACGCAAGGAAATTTCTCTCGAAAACTGCTTAACACTTCGACGAGAGGCTTCTGAAGGGTAATATCTCGATGCTCTCTCTCATTCACTATTAGGGGCTTATGAGAATTCTGGTCCAAAGACTGAATGAAACGGTTTATTTCTCCGATATCTTGCGAGAACTCAAAGATAAAGAGTATATGCAATCCCTTCCCATAAGTTACAGAAAGCTCAACTCCGGGAAAAACAAAAATCCCCTCTTTCAACGCCGCATCCTGAAACGGCTTAAACCACGATTCCCGTATTTGCTGATAATCCGTTATCGCCGCAACTTTAATATCTTTGGCTTTAAGCGCCTGCACATACGAATTCATTAAAGTATTTTTGTCATCTACGGATGTCAGATTTATCCCCGAAGGTAATTTGAATGAGTCTACAAACGGTGAATGCAAATGAAAATCAGCTCTTACCCAATTAGCACCATTATTAAAAAGGTTATTAAGCGTGTCATCCATATAAAATCCTCCTTTTAATGTACCAACGAATATTCAGAAAGAAAATATCAAAAGTAACTATGTTATGTTTTATTATGCTCGCCCTTTCGAAATTTCTTCCCGCATTCCGTGCATTCAACTTCGTTATCGAAAAATAGGCTGCACGGCACGTCAGCCCCGCAATGGGGGCATTTCACAACATCCGCGCCCATGGTGAAATCGTATTCCATGAATTCATCGAATACGCCATCCGGTCTCATTATTTTATTTCTTTTTCCTTCCCCGCCTCATACGTGACCGCGAAGATTGAATCTGCCAGCCACTTGCGGAAGCTCTGGTTGTCGCTGTATTGCTTAAACAGCTCCGCATGATCCGTAAAGAGCCCAAGAAGCACCTTCTGCAATACCTTGTCGTGTTCGATGCGGGCGTTTTGCTTGTCGGAATTCTTAATCGCGTTCTGGTAAGCCTTATCTGCTGACACCTTCGCAGGAATTTCTTCCGCAATAACCTTGCGAATTCTATCAACGTCTTTCCAATCGATATTGCCAAACTGATCGTTAAACATCTTGATAATATTGCTGAGCAAATCGAGCTCGGGCTCTGCCTTTCTGCCTCCCCCGCTTGTCGGAACAGCGTCCACTTCTCCGTCCTTATCTATCAAAGCAATGTCTATGGCCGCCTTTGCCTCAACCCGATAACTATCCATATCAATTGCCTCTAAAACCCCTTTTGATAAATCTTCTTCTTTCGGAGCCGGAAGCTTAGGATTTAAAAAGTTTAAGAATATTGACAGCTTCTCCCATGCCGCATTCGTATACGGAAGGATCGTTGCCAAAAAGCTGTATGTTCTTACAAACGTCTTTGATTTTCCTTTAAAGTCAACCTGACCATCCTCATCAAGATTCTCTTTATAACCCGCAACGCAAGCGTCAAGTATTGGATCAAGACGATCTCGATCCGCGCCGGACAAATACAGCTGAACAAATTCCTCAACTTGCGGCCCCGCGTATACCTGATAACCGTCCAGACTTGCCTGCAGATCATGAAGCTTGTTCGGATCCGTTTCTTCGCTCAAAATCGTGGTGCGATAATAAGGCTCGAAAGCTTCCCTGATAGTATCTGCGGTATTATAAAAATCTAGCACAAAGGTGTCATATTTCTGCGGATGCGCCCGGTTGAGCCGCGACAACGTCTGAACAGCCTTTATGTCCGTCAATTGCTTATCCACATACATGGTATGAAGCAACGGCTCGTCGTAACCGGTCTGAAATTTCTCGGCGCAGATAAGAAACCGGTATGGCTCCTCCTTGAATCGGTCTGTAATCACATTGCTCGGAAAATCATTCATCAATGA
>JAHIOQ010000110.1 GCA_018895275.1 Candidatus Omnitrophota bacterium | reverse complement strand
GAGATGCGAGATTTGCTTCATTAACTACAACCGGCAGGATAACGATGGGAGACTCCGGGCTTACCGATCAGAGGACCGGCGGTAAATATGTCTATGATGTGGCGGAGCATATCACGGTCAGCGAGGCTGATCCTGCGGATGTGGTGGTTATCAGTGGCGCCGCGGATCTGACGCTGACAAGGTCGACCCGTGCGTTTGATACAAAAGTAGCGGGAGTAATATCCGAAGACCCGAAAATTAATTTAGGAACAGCCTCTGATACTAAACCTCTTGCATTGGCCGGTATTGTCCGCTGCAACGCGACAACGGACAACGGCCCGATAAAAAAAGGAGATATTTTGGTATCATCTTCCGAACCCGGCTATGCTATGCGTGCTGATGCGAAAGATATCACTCCCGGGATGATTGTCGGCAGTGCGCTGGAGGCATTACCGGCCGGCCGCGGGAAAATATATATCCTGGTTAATCAATAATCAAGAGCACAGAGAGGAAAAGTATGCAGGTTGCTTTTTCTAAGAGGAGGATATTTTCTGTGGTATTGATTTTTTTTACGATTAAATAATGACGTTTTAATTTTTTTGAGGCCAGATATGCTGCGAAGTGAACAGATAAAGAATGGATTGGAACGCGCGCCGCACCGCGCATTATTATTCGGTACAGGGCTGTCAAAAGGAGATTTAAAAAAACCTTTTATTGCCGTTGCCAGCTCATACAATGATTTTATACCCGGGCATGTAGGCATGCGTGACCTGGAGCGGTTTATAGAGAGAGGGATTGTCGGTGAAGGCGGTGTGCCTTTTTTCTTCGGTATGCCGGGTATCTGCGACGGGATTGCCATGGGCCATGAGGGAATGCATTATCCGCTGGCTTCGCGTGAACTTATCGCCGACTCCGTGGAGTCCGTGGTTAAGGCGCATTGTGTTGACGGCCTGGTATGTCTTACGAATTGCGACAAGATAACTCCGGGTATGCTCATGGCCGCGGCAAGATTGAATGTGCCGACGATTGTGATTACCGCCGGGCCGATGTTATCCGGCAGGTACGCGGGCAAACGGCTTTCTTTTGTGCGGGATACCTTTGAGGCCCTGGCAAAGACGCAGAAAGGGGAAATGAGCAGTCGTGAGTTGTCCTGCCTGGAGATGGAGGCATGCCCCGGCCAGGGTTCCTGCCAGGGGTTGTATACGGCGAATACTATGTCCTGCTTAACGGAGACAATGGGAATGTCCTTGCCGGGATGCGCTACGGCCCTGGCAGGAATGGCGAAAAAGAAAAGAATCGCTCAGGCCAGCGGAGGCCGCATCGTACATCTGGTTAGGGAAAACATTACGCCGCGGATGATTATTAATAGAAAGTCGCTGGAAAACGCGATTATGGTTGATATGGCCCTGGGCGGCTCAAGTAATACGATTTTACATCTTTTGGCGATTGCGCATGAATGCGGGATCCCATTGGATTTGGAATTGTTTGACCGGATCAGCAAAAAGACGCCGCATATTACCAACCTCAGGCCGGGCGGGGAATATTTTATGGAAGACCTGGAATTTGCCGGCGGAATTCCCGCGGTGCTTAAAAGGCTGCGGCCTTATTTGCGGGACAATCTTACCGTATCCGGGTTAAACATAAAAGAGATTGCGCGGAAGGCGGTGATTACCGATGAGGATGTTGTGCGGCCTTTGGATAAGGCGTATCACCGGGAAGGCGGCATGGCCGTATTGTTCGGAAATCTTGCTCCGGAAGGCGCGGTGGTTAAACAATCGGCGGTCAGCGAAAAGATGATGTATTTTAAAGGCAAAGCGCGTGTATATAACAGTGAAGAAGCGGTGATGAAAGATATTCTTGGAGGCAAGGTAAAAAAAGGCTCAGTGCTTGTGGTCCGCTACGAAGGCCCGGCCGGCGGGCCGGGAATGCGCGAGATGCTCGCGCCGACGGCGGCGATTGTGGGCATGGGGCTGGCTGAGGATGTGGCCTTGATTACCGACGGCCGGTTCTCCGGCGGTACGCGGGGGCCTTGCCTGGGGCATGTCTCACCGGAGGCCGCGGCCGGCGGCCCGATTGCCGCGGTAAAAAATAATGATGAGATTATTATTGATATCAAGAACAGAAATCTGGAACTGTGTGTTCCTGCTGCGGAATTAAAAAAGCGTTTGAAGGCAGTACGTCATCCGCAGCCGAAGGTTTCCACGGGCTGGCTGCGGCGTTACGCGAAGATGGTTTCCTCGGCAAGTAAAGGAGCGGTATTGAGTGAGAATTTTTAAAACAGAACCTTTAAATATGAAGGGTTGATCGATATGAAAAAAACAGGAGCGCAGATCTTAGTTGACGCGTTATTAAAAGAAGGGGTACGCGTGATTTTCGGTTATCCGGGAGGCTCCGTGCTGCCTTTGTTCGATGTGCTTTATGACGCATCGATTGATTTTATTCTTGTGCGGCATGAGCAGGCAGCGGCGCACGCGGCCGACGGTTACGCGCGGGCAACCGGGAAAGTCGGCGTGTGCATGGCAACGTCCGGGCCGGGAGCGACAAATCTCGTGACCGGGCTGGCTACGGCACACATGGATTCCGTACCTATGGTCGCGATTACCGGGCAGGTAAAAACGAACCTTATCGGCAATGATGCGTTTCAGGAGGCGGATATTACGGGAATTACGCGGTCGATTACGAAGCACAATTACCTGGTGAAAAATATCGCTGAGCTTGCCGGCGTGATAAAAGAGGCGTTTCATATCGCGTCTACCGGCCGGCCGGGGCCGGTGCTTATCGACGTGCCCGTGGATGTGCAGATGCAGGAAACCGAATATAATTATCCGGAAAAAGTGTGTATGCGTTCGTATAACCCGACGCTGGTTCCGCATAGCGGGCAGCTCAAAAAGGCGGCAAAGCTGATCGCGAAAAGCAGACGGCCGGTGATTTATGCCGGCGGCGGCGTGATTATTTCCGGCGCGCATGATGAATTGCTGGAATTGGCGGTAAAGATTAAAGTGCCGGTTACGACGACACTAATGGGGCTCGGCGCGTTTCCGGAGGATAATGAATTGTCCTTAGGTATGCTCGGGATGCACGGTACGGCGTACGCGAACCACTCGATTATGGAAAGCGATCTGATTATTGCCGTGGGCGCGCGTTTTGACGACCGCGTTACGGGGAGGATCGATAAATTCGCTCCGGACGCAAAGATTATCCACCTGGATATCGATCCGACGGCAATCAGCAAGAACGTGCATGTGCATATCCCGATTGTCGGTGATGCCAAAACCGGATTGTCTCAGTTGAACCGGATTGTTCAGCCGCCGGATACGCGGGAATGGCGCAAACGCGTTATGGATTGGAAAAAGAAATATCCTTTGCAGTATAAGGATACGGGAAAGAAGATAAGCCCGCAGTATGTGGTTGAGCAAATATACAAGGTGACTAAAGGAGACGCGATTATCTGTACGGAAGTGGGGCAGAACCAGATGTGGGCGGCGCAATATTATACCTACACAAGGCCGCGCACCTGGATTTCTTCCGGAGGCCTGGGAACCATGGGCTATGGGTTTCCCGCGGCTATCGGCGCTAAAGTCGGCAGGCCGGATAAGATTGTTTTCGATATTGCCGGCGACGGGTCTATACAGATGAATATACAGGAGCTGGCTACGGCAGTCGCGAATAAGGTAAACGTGAAAATCGCCGTGCTTAATAACGGGTACCTGGGGATGGTGAGGCAGTGGCAGGAGCTTTTTTACAAGAAGCGCTATTCGCAGACATTGATAACCGGTCCGGACTTTGTGAAATTAGCGGAAAGTTACGGTGCCGTGGGTATCCGTGTTGAAAAGAAAGAAGATGTAGCCCAGGCGTTACGGGAAGCGATTGCTATTCCGAATGTGGTTTTTCTTGATTTCATTGTGGAAGAAGAGGCGAATGTGTTTCCCATGGTGCCGGCCGGAGAGGCAATCAATCAGATGATCGGCGGAATGGCGTAAAAAAATTAAAAATTAAAAATAAAAAATCAAAATTTACAAAAGAGGAAATATATGAAGCATATTATTTATGCCTTGGTAGACAATAAGCCCGGGGTTCTGGCGCGGATATCCGGGCTCTTCAGCGCGCGCGGGTTTAATATCGATTCGCTTGCCGTGGGCGAAACGCATGACCCCACGGTTTCGCGCGTGACCATGGTCGTCAATGCCCAGGACGAGAGAATTCTTGAGCAGATTAAAAAACAGTTGGATAAGCTGATTGACGTTATGACGGTTATTGATCTGACCAAGAAGGAATTTTTTGAGCGGGAACTTGTCTTACTGAAGCTTAATACGGCAAAAACAACAAGACAGAAACTGCTTGTCCTGTTTAAAAACATTTCGGCAAAGATTCTTTCTTATGATAAAAAGGAAGCGATTGTGGAAATAACCGCGGCAAAGGCTCAGCTTAACGATCTGCTTGCACAGCTTTCCAAAATCGGCATAAAAGAGCTGGTGCGTACCGGTATTATTGCTATCGGAAAATAATATTGGGAATGGGGGAACGTATATGGTGGAGATGGAACAACTGTTGAGAATGATTGTGAATAAAGGCGCGTCGGACCTTCATCTCACCGTGGGGATCCCGCCGCAGCTGCGTATCGGAGGGCAGCTGGTATATACTGAGTTCGAGCCTTTAACCCCGGAGATAATCCAAAAGTTGTCTTACAGCCTGTTGACCGGCGAGCAGATCCAGTGGTTTGAGGAAAAAAGGGAGCTTGATTTTTCCTGCGGGATAGAGGATGTAAGCCGTTTTCGTGTTAATCTTTATTTTCAGCGCGGCTCGATTGCCATGGCCGCGCGGGTTATACCGTTTATCGTGCCGACGATTGAGGGGCTGGGATTGCCGCAGATGGTCAAGGAATACGCGGAAAAGCCGAACGGATTGGTGCTGGTGACCGGAGCAACCGGAAGCGGAAAATCGACAACGCAGGCGGCGATTATCGATTATATTAATAAAACACGCCGCGCGCATATTATTTCCATAGAAGACCCGATTGAATATCTGCATAAACATAACTTGTGTACGATTAATCAGCGCCAATTGGGCACGGATACGCTTTCTTTTAAAGAAGCGCTTAAGCATGTTTTTCGCCAGGACCCGGATATTGTAGTGATCGGAGAAATGCGCGACCTGGAAACCATACAAGCGGCCTTAACCCTGGCGGAGACCGGGCATTTGATTTTTGCCACATTGCATACCGGCAGCGCGACTAATTCGATCAGCCGCATTGTCGATGTTTTTCCCGCGCATCAGCAGCAGCAGGTGAAAGTGCAGCTTTCCCTGGTGCTTATCGGGGTCATTGTGCAGCAGCTTATTCCCCATGCCGGAGATGACGGGCGTTCGCTGGCCATGGAGATTATGACCGTTATCCCCGGTATCCAGAATCTGATTCGTGAGAATCAGGTGCATCAGATCTATTCGTTGATTCAGACCGGCAGGCGCTACGGGATGATGACCATGAACCAGTCGTTATGCGATTTGGTTTCCAGCGGAAAAATTACGTTTGAGGAGGCGCTTAAACATACGCTTGATGAAGAGGAATTAACCACATTGCTGAAAAAGGCAAAACCGTAGGAGGAAAAAATGGCGAAGGTTTATTATGAAGAAGATGCGGATTTGAATTTGTTGAATTCCAAAAAGATTGCGATTATCGGTTATGGTATACAGGGACGGGGACAGGCTCTGTGCCTGCGCGATTCCGGCTGCAATGTGGTTGTTTCCGAGATTGAAGGTACTCCGAATTATGAGCAGGCAAAAAAGGACGGATTCAGCCCGGTATCTGCAGCCGAGGCAGCTAAACTTGCGGATATTATTCAAATCCTGACGCAGGATCATGCACAGGCAAAGGTTTATCAGGAAGCAATAAAGCCAAACTTAAAAAAAGGAAAGGCATTGTGTTTTTCTCATGGTTTTAATATTCATTTCAAGCAGATTAAACCGCCCAAAACCGTAGATGTATTTATGGTCGCTCCCAAGGGGCCGGGTGCTTTGGTAAGAAAGATGTACGAAGAAGGCAAAGGAGTTCCTTCATTGGTGGCGGTGTTTCAGGACGCGACCGGCAATGCCTTAAAATTAGGGTTGGCCTATGCCAAGGCGCTGGGTGCGACTAAAGCCGGTGTTATTGAAACTACTTTTAAAGAAGAAACGGAAACGGATTTGTTTGGCGAGCAGGCAGTACTTTGCGGAGGAGTATCGGAATTAATCAAAGCCGGCTTTGATACTTTGGTTGAGGCTGGTTATCAACCGGAGATTGCCTATTTTGAGGTGCTGCATGAATTGAAACTGATTACAGATTTAATTCAGGAAGTTGGGATTTCCGGTATGCGCCGCCGGGTTTCCAATACTGCTTGTTACGGAGATTTGACCCGGGGAAAAAGAATAATCCCGGAAAAGACCAGGAAGGAAATGAGGAAAATACTAAAAGAAATTCAAAAAGGCAAATTTGCCAGGGAATGGATTAAGGAGAACGAAGACGGCAGGCCGAATTTTAATAAATTGATTAAAGCGGGAGATGAACATTTAATAGAAAAGGTTGGCCGGAATTTGCGGCAGATGATGCCGTGGATGAAGAAGTAAAGGGATTTTTAAATTTAAACATCAAATGCGGTAATCAAAGATAGATATGCACATAAAACTAAAATATCAGAGCATTCAAACAAAGCTGATGGTTATGATTCTGTTTTTTATTATTATTCTTGCTGTTTTGGGCAGCTATTGGTTGTATAAAGAAAAACTTATCTGGCAGCAAAAAATTTATGAAAAAGGGACTTCGGTTAATTATTTTTTGAGTAAAATTAGCGCCCAATACATGCCGGTATTTGATTATGCGGCGATTGAAGATTATGTAAAAGGGATAAAAGAAGACCCGGAAGTGGTTTATGCGATAATTTATAATCAAAGCGGAGAGGTTATCAATAAACAGGAAAAAGAAATCGCGGAGAATTTGGAAAATTCAAAAGGAATAAAGATGTTTAAACAGCCGATAATTTATCTTGGCCATGAGATTGGGCATATCGAAACCGCCATATCTTTGAAGATGATACGGGAAAATCTAAAAAAGTCTATAAGAGACCTGGTTTTGGTTTTTGTTTTAGCGGGGTTTGTTACTTTTTTAATGGCGGTTTTTTTTGCCGGCCTGATTACCGTACCGATTAATTCTTTAGTGGTTAATGTGGAACATATTGCCAGCGGAGACTTGACCCGGGCGATTGATGTCGAGTCAAAAGATGAGGTAGGAGCTTTGGCCCGGGCTTTTAATAAAATGATTCGATGGTTGGATAACATGATTTATTCAATGAATCTTACCGCAGAGAAGGTTTCTCTTCATGCCCAAAACTTATCGGCTTCTGCCCAGCAATTAAACGCAGTAGCCGCAGGGGTGTCTTCTTCCACGGAAGAGATTTCTAAAGGGATTATCGTTCAGGTTAAAGAGGTAGAGGGAATTTCAGAGAACATGAAGAAAATGAATAAACTGGGGGAAGAAATTACGGAGAATATATCCAAAGGCATCGCGGTGTCCGAACAAGCGAATACCTATGCCCAGGAAGGAAGAAAAGTGATTGGTGTTGCTGCGGATAAAATGAAGAAGATTACTTCGGATATAGATAACGCAGCGGCAAAAATGCAGACTTTAGAAGAAAAATCACAGCAGATTGGAGAGATAACGGAGACTATTGCTTCGATTGCGGATCAGACAAATCTTTTAGCTTTAAATGCGGCAATTGAAGCAGCGAGAGCCGGTGAAGTCGGCAGGGGGTTTGCCGTGGTTGCCGAAGAGGTACGAAGACTGGCTGATGGCTCTTCTCGTGCGACAAAAAAGATAGATACGCTGATTAAGGCGATTCAGCATGAAATAGCTGCGGCGGGTGATTCTGTGTCTTTGGGCTCAAGAGAGGTGTTTGAAGGCCGGAAGATTATGGAAAATTTAAATAATTCTTTAGAAGAGATAGTTGAAAGCAGCCGGCAGACACTGAATTTTACAAACAATATTTATCCGGTTATACAACAACAAGGTGTTTGCAGTAGAGAAATAACCAACGCCATAACTAATCTTGTGTTGCTGACAAATAAATTTGGCTCGATGACGGAAGGTGTTTTTGCTTCTGTTGAAGAAGAAACGGGTTCCATACAAGAAATAAGTTCTATGGCTCAGGACTTGGTAGAGATGTCATCAGGCTTGAAGGAATTAGGGCATAAATTTAAGGTCGCAAAAGACCGTTCCGGCCGAGGGGAGGGAGGATTAAACGTATAGCCGTTGGAGGTTTGTTTGGTAGAAAAAAGGGTGGAATAACAAACAGGGGGTTGATTTGTTCCGACGATACATCGGAGCTCATTAAAGAAAGGAGTGGGAACATGAAAAAGAAAGAAAGGTCGCAGGGGCCGGAATTTACGCGCCGGGAATTTTTAAAGAATATGGGCATAGCGGCGGGAACAGCTTGTTTTGCCGGTTTAGAAATCCTTTCGCCTGAACAGATTTTTGCTCAAGTCCTTGTACCTAAAGAAATTAATATCGGGACGTTTGCGCCGTCTCATTGCGCGGTTCCTTTTGTTTATGCCAGGTTAAAAGGATACTATAAAGATGAAAATCTTAATGTAAACTTAATAAACTATCCGGATATGCCGTCAATTGCCAAGGATTTGGCCGGCGGAAAGTTAGATTTTGGACAGTTGATTACCAACCTGCCGCTTGTTATGCATACCGGCAGTAAACCGTTTGAGTCTGCTGTGCCGATGGTCATTTTAGCTGTTACCGGTGTAAATGGCGCGGCATTGATGGTGAGAAAAGGGGCAAATATAACCAGCCCGGCGGATTTTAAAGGTAAAACACTTTCTAATCATAGCAAGCTTTCCGTGCACCATCTGATAAACAGAATGTTTTTGGAACACCATAAGATAGATTATGAAAAAGACATACAATTTAAAATTACGGAATTGGACAATGTCGTGGATGCAATGAAAAACGCAGAGGTTGATGCCTTTGTTATGCCCGAACCTAAAGATGCCCTGGTCGAGCATTTAGGGTTGGCGGATGTGTTTATGTTAAGTAAATATATCTGGCCAAACCATCCTTGTTGTGTTTTAACTGCGAAACGGGAATATTTTGACAAGAATAAAGGATTGGCCGAAACAGTCGCGCGGGCGATTACACGTGCAGCTTTAAGCGCTAATGAAGCAGCTACCAGAGAAGAAATAATTGATGTTTTGCAGAGTTCTCCGGATTATAAATACGATAAGGTTCCGAAAGCAGTATTGATGAAAGCCTTTACTCCGGGGCGTTCTGATTTTTATCCGTTCCCATATCAAAGTATGGCCCGGCTGATAATTGAAAAGATGAAAGAATATAAACTTTTGCCTGCAGAGACAAATAATAAGCAGCTGGCTGAAGATGTGTTTTTATCTGATTTCAGCAGAAAAATAATAAAGGACCTGGGAGCAACGCCGCCGAAGAGCAATTATCGGCCGGAAAAAATCTTAGGGGTTGAGCATAAATACTCTTAATACAAACGCATTTAATGCGGTTGTATTAAATGGGTAAAAGTGAATTGATAAGCAAGGAACCGATTTGAAATCAAGAGGTTGGTTAATGTTGAAAAAAATAATAATATTCGATACTACGCTTAGAGACGGTGAACAGGCCCCCGGCGCGAGTTTGACCGGCAGGGAAAAGCTGGAGGTCGCCTTAGGGCTGGTGAGGCTGGGAGTGGATGTTATCGAGGCGGGATTTCCGATTTCTTCACCCGGTGATTTTAATTCCGTGCGGATGATCGCGCAGCAGGTAAAAGGCGTGGTTATCTGCGGGTTGGCCAGGTCATTGAATAAGGATATTGAGGCCGCGGCCGCGGCGTTGAAGCCGGCAAAAAGAAAACGTATCCATGTCTTTCTGGCTACTTCGAAGATTCACATGCGGTATAAACTTAAAAAAGCGGAAAGCGAGATTTTAAAGATCGCCGAGGCCGCGGTTAAGTACGCGCGGGAATTTTCCGATGATATCCAGTTTTCTCCGGAAGACGCCTCCCGCACGGAGCCGGATTTTCTTTTCCGCGTGGTTGAAACCGTAATTAAGGCCGGCGCAACAACGGTGAACATTCCGGACACGGTCGGTTACGCGCAGCCGGAAGAATTCGGCAGCCTGATAAAGGCGATTTGTAATACGGTGCCCAATATTCATAAGGCGGTGATTGCCGTGCATTGCCATAATGACCTGGGATTAGCCGTGGCCAATTCACTGGCCGCGGTGCGTAACGGCGCGGGACAGGTGGAATGCACTATAAACGGTATCGGAGAGCGTGCCGGCAATGCCGCGCTTGAGGAGATTGTCTTGAGCCTGCGCACGCGCAAAGGTTATTTTAAAGGTATCCTGACTTCTATTAACACAAAAGAGATTTACAAGATAAGCCGCCTGGTGAGTAAGCTGACCGGGTTTGTTGTCGCCCCGAACAAGGCGATTGTCGGCGGTAATGCCTTCCGGCACGAGTCGGGCATACATCAGGACGGTGTCCTGAAAAAACGCCGGACATATGAAATCATCAGCCCGGAAGATGTCGGGTTTTACGGTGAAGGCCTTGTCCTGGGAAAACATTCCGGCCGGCATGCTTTGTCGGAGCGGCTCAAACAGCTGGGATTTGTTTTGAATAACGACCAGCTAGAGCAGGCCTTTAGCCGTTTCAAGGAATTGGCGGATAAAAAGAAAGAGATTTTCGAAGAAGACCTGCTTTCTATCGTGGAAGAACAGATGAAAGGCCTGCCGCAGGTTTGGAGCCTTGCCGGCCTTGAATTCTGCGGCGGCACGAGCGTAAAACCCCGCGCTACGATAAAATTAAAAAATAAGGATAAGACATATACCGCTTCTTCCTCCGGAGACGGCCCGGTTGATGCCGGTTATAAAGCGATTGAGAAGATTACAAAGATTAAAGCCAAACTGCTGGATTATTCACTGCAGGCGGTTACTTCCGGAAAGGATGCCTTGGGAGAGGTTAGTATCAAGCTTGAGATTAAGAATAAAGAGGTTCCCGGCCGGGCGGCAAGCACGGATATCGTCGAGGCATCGGTTAAAGCCTACTTGAATGCAATTAACCGGGTTTTGTTTCAAGCGGAAAAGTCGCCGGCTATACGGCTCTAAGGGGCTGGCCGGTAGTGTCAAAAGTATCATTTGGTAATTGGATATTGGAATTTTTGACAGAAGCGGCTAACCGGACAGGGAAAAAGGGATGAGTAATTTTGAAAAGCAGATTTATGGGTTGATCGGATACCCGGTAAAACACAGTCTTTCAGCGGCAATGCATAATGCCGCTTTTTTGCATTTGGGCATTAATGCGGAATATCGCTTATTTGAGGTAAAACCGGAGGAGTTGAAAGGTTTTTTTTCTTCCGCGTATGAAAGAGGGATTCGCGGTTTTAATGTAACTATCCCGCATAAGGAAAACGCGGTTGCCTTTCTGGACGAAAAATCTTTTGGCGTCGCCGAGATTGGAGCAACGAATACGGTGTGTGTCAATAATGACGGTAAATTTAAAGGATTTAATACGGATTACGCCGGATTTTCCCGGGATATTAAAGAGCTTGATGTTAATGTGCAAAGAACGGCGCTTCTCGGCGCAGGCGGCGCGGCAAAGGCGGTGGTGTTTGCCTTGGCGAAAAAAGGCGCCGTGGAAATTGCGGTGTTTGATATTGATGCATCTAAAAGCGAAGATTTGGTGCGAAAAATAAAGCAGATGTTTCCGGAGTGCAAGGTTCATGCGGTTGATTCGGTCGCGGGGTTGCGTATTTCGGAAAAAACTTTTTTGGTCAATGCGGCCCCGCTGGGCATGAAGGAAGACGACCCGTTGCCGGTTAAGGAAGAGATGCTGCATAAGAATTTATTTGTTTATGACCTGATTTATAACCCGGCGGAAACGAATCTGCTGCGGACAGCGAAGGAAAAAGGCCTGCGTGCCAGCAACGGTTTGAAAATGCTGCTTTATCAAGGCATGCTTGCTTTTGAGCATTGGACGGGTAAACCCGCTCCGGAAAAGATAATGTTTAATGTGTTAGAGGAGGCGCTAAGATAATGACGGACTTGCTTTCTAAGATTATCGTATTTGTGTTCGGTTCGCTGGCCGGCAGTTTTTTGAATGTCTGTATCTACCGTATGCCGCGCGAGATATCCGTAAATAAACCGCGGCGTTCATTTTGCCCGCATTGCAATAAGCAGGTTTTGTGGTATGATAACGTGCCGTTTTTAGGCTACCTTATGCTTGGCGGTAAATGCCGTTTTTGTAAACACCCGATTTCCTTTCGTTATTTTCTCGTTGAGCTGATAACTGCCGCGTTATTGGTTGTACTCTATCATTTCTTCGGCTTATCCATGCGGTTCTTTGTTTACGGTGCGCTTACCTGCGCGTTGATTGTCGCGACGTTTATTGATTTTGATTTTCAGATTATTCCCGATGAGATAACCCTGGGAGGGCTGGCCGTTGCCTTTATTTTGAGCCTTATCTTTCCGCAGCTGCACGCGGTTTCTTCCCGGCTGATGTCTTTATTCCAGGCGCTTATCGGTATGCTTGCCGGAGGCGGCAGTATTTATCTGATTGGGAAATTCGGCGAGGCCGTATTCAAAAAAGAAAGCATGGGCGGCGGGGATGTTAAGTTTCTGGCAATGATCGGAGCCTTGCTGGGATGGAAAGCGGCGATCTTGATATTTTTTCTCGCGCCTTTTTTCGGCGCGGTTGTGGGCATTATCGCCAAGTTTCGCCATGGCGCGGAGATTATTCCCTATGGTCCGTATCTGTCGCTGGCGACATTTTTGGTTATTTTGTGGGGTAATAATATATTAAAGTATTTTTTCTTTTATTATTGATAAAAAATCTGCGCCGGATATCACGGGCAAGCCCGTGGAGGAGGCGCATCTTTTTGGAAGCGTTCCGCTAGTGGCGGAACGCTTAGTGTCCCGCCATAGCGGGACGGAGCAGAAAAAGCAAATCATTTTTTGTATTTTATGAAGGGATGGAATGACATGTTGCGATTTATGAGTGCGGGAGAATCTCACGGCAGATGCCTGATTGCGCTTCTCGAAGGGCTCCCGGCCGGATTAACGGTCGATCTGCGTGTTATTGATGCGGACCTGGCGCGCCGGCAGCAGGGATACGGCCGGGGCGGCCGCATGCAGATTGAAAAAGACACGGTAACCATACTTAGCGGCCTAAAAGCGGGTAAGACGATCGGCAGCCCGGTTACGCTGATGATTGAAAACCGTGACTTCAAGATAGATGAATTGCCGGCTGTATACGAACCGCGGCCCGGACATGCGGACCTATCCGGCGCGCTTAAATACGGGTTTAGCGATATGCGCTGTGTTTTAGAAAGGGCCTCGGCGCGTGAAACCGCGGCGCGCGTAGCTGCCGGCGCGTTGTGCCGGATTTTTCTGAAGGAATTCGGAGTCAATATTTCCAGCCGGGTGGTTAGTGTCGCGGGAGAAAGCGATCAGAAAAAGATAAACAAAAAAATCGACGCGGCACGCAAAAGCGGCGATACGCTGGGCGGAATTTTTGAGGTACATGCGGAAAACGTACCGCTGGGCCTGGGCAGCTACGTTCATTATGACCGCCGGCTGGACGCGCGGCTGGCGTTTGCGCTTATGTCCATACCGGCGATAAAAGGCGTGGAGTTCGGGTTGGGGTTTGCCGCCTGCGCTAAACGCGGTTCCGAGGTGCATGACGCGATTTATTATTCCGCGAGAAAAGGCTTTTATCGCAAGACGAATAATGCCGGAGGGGTAGAAGGCGGTATGAGCAACGGCCGGCCGCTTATTATCCGCTGTGCGATGAAACCGATAGCCACACTGGGAACGCCTTTGCCTTCGGTTGATATCAGGACCAAGAAAAAAGTACCGGCTTCCATACAGCGCTCGGATATTGCCGCTGTGGAAGCAGCCGGAGTTATCGCGGAGGCAATGACGGCAATAACGCTTAGCGATGCGTTTTTAGAGCGCTACGGCCAGGACGATATTAAAAGAATAAAAAGAGCGTATAAAGCAGGATAACAGGATAACAAAAAAACATATCTTTGTATAAATCGGAAGACAGATAACAACATACGGTTAGTTTCTGTTTCCTGTCTTCGGTTGTTTTATTATAGGTTAAGGCTACAGGCCGCAGGCTCCAGGTTGAACCCAAAAACCTGTAACCTGTAACTTGTAACCTGTAACTTGTAACTTGGAACCTGTGTATGGGAAAACCGACAAAACATGAACCGGTGAAATTGGTTATCGGGCTTATCGGTAAGGCCGAATTGTTCAATGTGGCGGAGAAATTATTGTGCCGGAGGTTCGGGGCGCTTGATTTTGAGAGCCGGATCATTGATTTCACCTTTACGGATTATTATGAGGCGAAGATGGGAAGCGGCCTGAAAAGAAAATTCTTGAGTTTTCAGCGCAAGATTATACCGGATCGCCTACCGCGTATTAAATTATATACGAATGCGCTGGAAAAAAAATATTTTTCTCTCAAGGGAAAGCGGTTTCTTAATATTGACCCCGGATATCTTACGCTTTCAAAGCTGGTTTTGGCGACCACGAAGGACCATCAGCACCGGCTATATCTGGGCAAGGGAATATTTGCCGAGATTACTTTGCGCTTTCGGGATAAGACATTCCGTAAATGGGAATGGACATATCCCGATTATTGTACCGAGGAATACATAGCGATTTTTAACCATATCCGTAATACTTTTTTGCGGCCGGGAAAGGGTAAAAGCGATGAATAAGCGTTGGCTGGGGTTATCGTTACAGCAAAAAAAGGCAATTCTCTTCTTTTTTTATGTTGGGATTACGTTTTTATATTTTTTCCTTATGGCGTATAGCTTGTCTCATCCTCTGCAGCAGGCGGTGAACACAATTACGGAAAACAGCATCATCGTAATTACGATTTATCTTTTTTTATTTTATGCCGGATATATTCTGTTTACCCTAGTGCCGAAATATTACGAGGAGTATATCCTGTGCGGGGAAAGCGAACGCCGCAGTCAAGGGGTATTTGCCTGGCTGGAGCATATCGTTAAACAGGAACTGGTTGTTTTCTTTCCGTTTTTGTTTATTGTGCAGGTAGTCTATTTTTTTCTCGATGACAATGCGGACTGGTGGTGGCTGCCGGCGGGTATCCTAAGTATTGCGGTTATGAGTTTTTGTTCGGGGTTTATTGCGAAATATGTCGTCCCCCTGCTTTTTCCCTCCCGGCTCAGCGTAGCTCCGGATATAAAAGAACGTTTGATAAAGCTTGCGGCAGGAAGCAATATGAAAATAAGCGGCGTAGGCGTTATGCCGCAAATGCGCGCAATGCCGGATGCCGCGGTTATCGGTATCGGCCCTGAGCGGAAAATTATATTGTCGGAGACACTTTTAACTTATTCTGCGGAGGAAATAGAAGTCGCGGTTGCGCAAGAGATCGCCCGGCATTACTATGGCCATCTATGGAAAACAATTCTTGTCCAATCCGCCGGCCTGCTTGCCGGTTTTTTTCTTATCGGCCGCATCTTTGAGCCGGTAACTCGGATGTTCGGTTTTGAGTTTATATTTTACATAGAAACACTTCCCGTACTGCTGGGATTATGCCTGATTGCTTTTATTCTTGTTGCCGTATTTATCGGGATGATGCGCCGGGACATGGAAAAGAAAGAGGATGAATTTGTCTTGCGCATTACAGAGTTGCCGGAGGCGTTTGTTTCACTGCTTATCCGCCTTGAACATTATAATTATGCCTTGGAGTCCATGGCCACCTTCTTTACGGGATTAGACAGGCTGTTTTCCGTATCTATCCGGCAGCGTATAAATGTGGCGCTGGATTATGCGCAGAGTTTGCGGTTTTCAAAACTGCAGCGAGGTGATAAAAAAAGAATATGAATAATAAAGAGATTGCGGAGATTTTTTGGGCGATTGCCGATATCCTGGAGATTAAAGACGAAAATTTTTTCCGGATACGCGCTTATCGGCGCGCGGCGCAAAACATAGAAAATATCGCGGATGATATTAATGTCCTGGCCCGCGAACAGCGCCTGAACATTCCCGGAGTGGGGGCTGACCTGGCGCGGAAAATAAAGGAATTGGTGGAAACAGGCAGGCTGGCCTATTTTGAAACGCTTTCTCAATCCCTGCCTGCGGGCCTGCTGCAGATTATGACGATTCCCGGCGTAGGGCCGAAAACAACAAAACTGTTGTATGAGCAGCTTAAGATTGATTCCGTGGATGCCTTGGAAAAAGCGGCGAAGAACCATGAGATTGCCGGATTATTCGGCCTAAAGGAAAAGACAGAGGAAAATATCCTTAAGGGTATTGCGCTTATCCGGCAGAGTCATGAAAAGATTCTGCTTCCGGAGGCGATGCGTATTGCCGGATTAATCATCGCAGAAATAAAAAAGGTAAAGGAAGCAAAACAAATAAGCATTGCCGGCAGTTTGCGCAGGCAAAAGGAAACCGTGCGTGATATTGATATTCTTGTCGGTTCGAACCAGCCGCAGAAAGTAACTGATGCGTTCATGCGGTCTGAGGTTGCCGCGGAAGTTCTGGCCAGGGGCGCGACAAAATCGGCGATACGTACGCATGAAGGGATACAGGTGGATATGCGGGTAGTTGCTCCGGATAGTTTCGGAGCGGCGCTGGTCTATTTTACCGGCTCAAAAGAACATAATATCCGTATCCGGGAGCTGGCAAAAAAAAAGAAACTGAAAATAAATGAATACGGCGTATTTGAGGAGGAAGGCGGCAGGTGCCTGGCAGGCAGAACGGAAGAGGATGTGTATCGCATTCTGGGGCTCGTGTATATAGAACCGGAGCTGCGCGAAGATACTCGGGAAGTGGAAGCCGCCGCTGCAGGGAAGCTGCCGAAGCTAATCAAGCTTAAAGACGTACGGGGTGATTTGCATGTGCATTCGCATTGGTCGGACGGTACGGCTTCGATTGCGGCGATGGCCGCGGCGGCCCAGGCCAAAGGATATGAGTATATGGTAATTTCCGACCATTCTCAGTGGCTCGGGGTGGCAAAAGGATTAACCCCCGGCCGGCTGGCGCAGCAGAAAAAAGAAATTGAGGCATTGAATAAAAAACTCAAAAATTTTACGATACTGCGCGGCACGGAAGTGGATATTAAATCCGACGGTACGCTTGATTTCGCCGATGATGTGCTTAGCGGATTGGATATCGTACTGGCGGCAATACACAGCGGTTTTAAACAGAGCCGGGAACAGATAACCGAGCGGCTGGTTAAGGCAATGCAGAATCCGTATGTGAATATTATTGTGCACCCGAGCGGGCGGCTGATCAACGAGCGGGCGGCTTATGACTTTGATTTTGAAGCGGTCTTAAATACGGCGAAAAAGACGAATACCGCCTTGGAAGTCAACTGTTACCCGAAGCGGCTGGATTTGGACGACCGCCATGTGCGTAAGGCAAAAGAGGCCGGCGTATTGATTGCCCTGGGAACGGACAGCCATGCTCCGGAACAATTTAATTCCATGTGTTTGGGCGTATCCGTGGCACGGCGCGGCTGGCTGGAAAAGAAGGATGTCTTAAATTGTCTTTCGTGTAAAGAATTGCGCAAAAGAATAAAAAAATGGATATAAATATTACGGAATTTTTACTAAAAAAAACCGGGTTGGATAACGCCGATCCGCATAATCCCGCGGCCCGGCTGCGTTTCGGATATCTCGAAGGCTGGGTAAGCGTGTTTATGAACATAGTAATCTTCCTTGTAAAAATGCTGTTGGGAATTATCAGCGGCAGTATCAGCATTATCGCCGATGCCGTACATACAAGTTCGGATGTGGCCACATCGGCAATCGTTATCTGGGGCTTTAAGATATCGCATAAGCCCGCGGATAAGGAGCACCCTTTTGGCCACGGGAGGATGGAGAACATTGCCACGCTGATTATTGCCGTGCTTTTGTGCGTGGTCGGGATGGAGATTTTACAGGTATCGGTAAGAAAATTTTTCAATCCTTCGCAGGTGAAAGTATCCTGGATGATTATTATTGTTCTTTTCGCCACGCTTGTCGCGAAAGAGTGGATGGCGCGGTTTTCTTTTCAATTGGCAAAGAAAATCGATTCATCAACCTTATACGCGGATGCCTGGCATCACCGCAGCGATGCGGTTTCCACGCTGTTGGTTATTGCCGCGCTTATCGGCTCAATGTTTAAGCTGTTCATGCTTGACGCGATATTCGGCGCGCTGGTATCCGGTTATATCGTATATACCGGGGCAAAGCTGGTCAAGGATTCCAGCTTTTACCTGTTGGGCAATGCCGCGGATGAGCAATTGAAAAAAAAGATTAAGCAAATCGCGCAGGAAGTTGACGGCGTTGAAGGCGTGCATGACATTGTCGCGCATGATTACGGCACGATAAAAGCGATATCGCTGCATGTCGAGGTAGCGCATCTGCTGGATTCGATTAAGGCGCATGAGATCGCGACTACGGTGGAAACACGCATAGCCAAACAGATACGCTCCAGCCCGATCGTGCATATTGATTTAAAGCGGACAAAAAGAAGAAAGAAGGGCTCCAGCTTTAAGGTGGTGGAAAAGGTTTTCGCGCGTTACCCGGAGATAATCAATTCCCACGGTGTAGAGATTCTTAGTAACGAAAGCGGTGATTTCCTTTCCGTGCATATTATTATTCCTAAGGTTATGACGGTCGAACAATCGCATAGTTTTGAGCATAAGGTACAAAAGTCTTTAAAAAAACATTTCAATGATTATAAAATAGGAATTCATATTGAACCTTGCAATTCACAATGCGCGAAATGCAGCCAGGCGTGTAAGGACGGAGTGCCGGCGGACGCGGGGCAGCGGCAAAAAAATAAAGGATCATATTCTAATGAATCTTCTAAACCCGATTAAGCTGTTATGAAAAAAGATGAATTTAAATCCGGATATGCCGCTGTGCTCGGCCGGCCTAATGTCGGCAAATCAACGCTGGTGAATTATCTTTTGAAAGAAAATATTTCGATTGTATCGGATAAACCGCAGACAACGCGCGATAGCATAATCGCTATTCTCAGCGGCGAAGATTATCAGGTAATACTCGTCGATACTCCCGGCATTCATGCGCCGCGGACAAAGCTGGGTGAATATATGGTTTCATCCGCGTTTGAATCCGGCAAAGACGCGGATGAGCGGATTGTGATTGTGGACGCGCCGGCCGGAATTACTGCCGAGGACCGCAGTTTGTTCTCCATGCTGAAAAAAGAAAATTCTACTGCGGCTTATACATGGACAGCCGTGCTCATCAACAAAATTGATATGGTTTCCAAGCAGGATATATTGCCGGTTATTGATGCCTGCCGCCGGGAAATTGAGTGCGATGATTATATTCCTGTTTCGGCGTTGACCGGCGAGAACCTTGACCTTGTCCTGCGCCGGATCGTGGAAAGGCTTCCGCCCGGCCCGGCCTATTATCCTCCCGAGCAGCTCACGGATAAAAGCGAGCGGTTTATCGTTGGGGAATTGATCAGGGAGCAGGCCCTGCTGTTATGCCGGCAGGAAGTTCCCCACGCGGTGGCCGTAGAGGTGGATACATTTAAAGAAGATGCCGGCAGGAAGGTACTGATTCAGGCAACGATTTTTCTTGAACGCCAAACCCAGAAAGGAATAATAATCGGACATAACGGCCGCATGCTTAAACAAATCGGTATCTGTGCCCGGAAAAAGATTGAAGAGTTTTTGCAAAAGAGCGTGTACCTGCAATTGTGGGTTAAGGTACAAGAGAATTGGCGTAAAGATGATATCTTTCTGCGCCGGCTGGGATACAAAAAAACATAATATGAAGAAAAATAAATATTTCTATTTCGTGTTTGCTCTATGCGGCGTGATATTGATTTTTTTTGGGATAAAAAAACTCACACAAACTCCCATGGAAAAGCAAACACGCTTAATGATGGATACTTATGTGACGATTTATGCCCGGGGCCCTGAAAAACTCACCTCAAGAGCGATACAGGCGGCATTGGATCGTATGGGGGAAGTGGATAAAAAGTTCAGCATTCAAAATCAAAACAGCCCGTTATACGCGTTTAATTATCAAGATATACCGATTACCGATAAGGAAATTTTATATGTCGTGCAAAAGGCAATGGAAATCAGTGAAGCAACAAAAGGGGCATTTGACATCACCGTAAGCCCGCTTCTGGAACTATGGGGGTTCTACGAAAAATCACCTAAAGTTCCGGCAGAGGAAGACATTAAAAGTTGCTTGAAGGATATCGGGTATAAATTCCTTGTTATAAAAGACGGCAGATTATGTAAGACTAATAAGAATGTGCGCATTGATTGCGGCGCAATTGCCAAAGGATATGCAATTGGACAGGCGCTGCAAACATTAAAAAACGAAGGAATCAATTCTGCTTTAATCGACGCCGGTGGAGATGTCTATGCCCTGGGGAAAAAGGGAAATACGCTTTGGAAAGTCGGCATAAGAAACCCTCAAAATGATGATATGTTGGGGTATTTGGAGGTTGAGGATATGGCAGTTGTCGGCAGCGGTGATTATGAGCGGTATTTTATGGAAAACGGCAAACGCTACCACCATATATTCGATCCGAAAACAGGATATCCGACCGAGGATTTAAGCGGTATTACGGTGATCCATCCTGATCCGATGCTGGCGGATGCCTGGGCAACGGCGCTGTTTGTGCTGGGGCATGAAAAGGGATTAAAGATTGCCGAGCAATTACCAAAGATAAACGTAGTGATGATTACCTCTGCCAATGAGATCTTATATTCTTCGCAATTAAAAAAAATGCTTACAATAATTTCGAAATAAGAAATGAAAAAGAAGATGCGGGTGTTTAGGAAAGGGAAACATTTTAAAAGCGCGGGGAGAAAGTTTACCCCGTTAGAGAAAGCCACCGACGAAGTCGGTGGTGGAAAAAATATAGACGTTGACGGTGGTTTAATGCCACCGTCAGCGGAAACCGTTAGGGCACGAAGTTCTCTAACGGGGTTTATCGTAATATCTTTTTTCGTTCTTATTGTGTTTAATATTTTTACAGCACACTGTTCGGCCGTAACGCTTCTTCTTGCTCAGGAAGCGCTTGTTAAGGTATTGCCTGATTATGATGAGATTGTCACCGAGAGTAAAATATTTTCAGAATTAGAGATTAATGCCGTTAAAAGCCGCCTGGGAGGAAATCCGGGTTCTAATCCTCAAAAAAATGACTTTTATTTTGGAGTAAAAGACGGGAAAAAAGTCGGAGCGGCAATTATCCTTGAAGAACCGGGAAAATTCGGAATAATGAAAATTGCCGTTGGCTTAACAATGGAAGGCGAGGTTTATGCGGTAAAAGT
>JAHIOQ010000109.1 GCA_018895275.1 Candidatus Omnitrophota bacterium | reverse complement strand
TTGTTTTCCCAGAGGAACCGCATTAATTCGCGTACGATTTTCATTCTTCCGAATATTCCGTTAAGTATTTTTTTCATCGCGCTCCTTATCGATAATAAAATTTCCCATGACCAATCTGTCCAGGCCGCTTTGTCTAAAGGTATTATACGCGTTTTCCGGAGAATTGACAATAGGCTCGCCTTTCAGGTTAAAGGACGTATTCAGCAGTATCGGCACGCCGGTTTTTTCTCCGAAGGTTTTGACGAGCTGATAATACAAAGGATTCCAGTCTTCGCGGATAGTCTGTACGCGGCCTGTTCCGCAATGGTCTACGGCCGGGATATGGGCTCTTTTATTCGCTTTTAACGGTAAGACAAACAGCATAAAGCGCAGGGGGTATTGAGCCTTATTCCCTTTTGTTTCAAAAAAGTTTTCCAGCTCTTCTTCTAATATTACCGGCGCAAATGGCCGAAACGTTTCGCGGAATTTTATCTTAAGATTGACGATGTCCTTCATGTTCGCGTTGCGTGGGTCGGCGAGAATAGAACGGTTGCCGAGCGCCCGCGGCCCTAACTCAAAGCGGCCCTGGAACCAGCCGACAACCTTTCCGCTGATGATTGTCTCTACGGTGGTATTAACCAGTTCATGTGGGTTATCGCAGCAGGTGAAATTTATTTTATTATCTTCCAGGAAACGGCGGATTTCTTCATTGCTGTATTCCTTTCCCCAATACGCGTTTTCCAGGGTGAAACGTTTTTGCGGCTTGCAAAGCGCGTGGTGCACGTATAACGCGGCGCCGGTTGCGGCGCCGGAATCGCCGGGAGCAGGGTGGATGAACAGCTCGTCAAACGGGCCTTCACGCAGTAATCTTCCGTTGGCCACGGAGTTAAGGACAACGCCGCCGGCAAGGCATATCTTTTTGACGCGGGTTGTTTCGTAGAGAAAACAGGCCTGGCGCAGTAAAATCTCTTCCGTGACCTTTTGAATACTTGCCGCGATATCCGCGTAATACTGGTTTTCTGCGCATTGTTTTTCGAAATCAGACGGCTTATCTCCGAAATAAAGCGGAAAGCCGGATTGAGCGGTGAAAAAGTCTTTTCCGAGCTCGCGCGGCCGACCGAACAACTGCTCGAACTTTTTGCTGTAGCTTTGCCGCATTGAATAGCTAAAGGCAAAGTATTTCATATCTAAGGCAAATGAGCCGTCGGGATAGATATGAATAAGATGCTCTAAAATTTTATCGGCGAATCTAGGCGTTCCGTAAGGAGCCATGCCCATGACCTTGTATTCACCCTCATTTATTTCAAACCCGAGAAAGCTGGTAAAGGCGCTGTAAAGCAGCCCGAGGGAATGGGGAAAGCGCTGCTGTTTTAGGATCGTGATTTTATTGTCTCTGCCTATACCTAAGGTTCCCGTGGCCCATTCGCCGACGCCGTCTATGGTCAGGATCGCCGCTTCCGGAAAAGGAGAACAGTAGAAGCTGCTGGCGGCATGAGAAAGATGATGTTCGAGAAAGAGGATTTTATCTTCCGGTATCGAAAGATGGTCCCGCAGGATTTCTTTAATCCAGAGTTTTTCGGAAAACCAGTTTTTTATCGCTTCCGCGAAGACAAGGCTGCCGGCCGGGTATGTGCTGATCGAGGTTTTTAATATGCGTTCGAATTTCCGGAACGGTTTTTCATGAAAAACAACATAATCCAGACCGCTGTTTTTTATTCCCGCGAAATCCAGGCAGAAGCTTATTGCCTGGCGCGGGAAACTATAATCATGCTTTTTACGGCTGAAGCGTTCCTCTTCCGCGCTGCAGACAAGTTCGCCGTCTTTAACCAACGCTGCAGCGGCATCGTGATAGAAGCAGGATACCCCTAAAATATGCATTAAGACTGCCTCCTTAACTGCGCAAGCGTCTGTTCGCCGGGTGGGATATCTTCCCAGAAAGAAGCAGGTGCTTTTTTCCGGTGGAGCAAGTCGCCGATCAAAAAAATAAGCTTATAGGGAAGGAGCATGACGAAAAAAATGATGCTCAGCAGCATTTTTAGCTGAATATCGGCAATCACCGGCGCGATTTTTTTCCATTTTTCCCAGAGTGTTTTCATTGCGTAGGCATTATAAGGTATTCGCGGATGCTTGTCAAATCGATTGCAGGTAAGGTTATGGGATTGAAAGAAGTTCGGAAACTTAAAGAAACAGAAACAAGCGCCTGCCCTCATTTTTTTGTCCGCATTATAAAAACTCCCCGACGGCTTAATCAATGCCCGCGCTCTATATCCTAACTGCTCTTGAGTCGCACCGATTAAAACATATTTTCACAGGATGTTATGCTTGAAGGTATTTATAAAAAAGAAGGGAGGACTAATGAGATGGCAGGTTTCTATAGGGATCTTAAAAATAATTATAATAAGATCCGCTATATTTGTGCCAAAAATAATATTTCTTTTATTGCGATGCAGTATCCCGTAAGAGAACGGGAACGTTGATAAAAACAGTCAACTAAATCTGCGTTCACAGAGCTGCTTCCAGGTGATATGTTTTTATGCACTTCGTGTGCTTCGTGCGCCGTGGTTTAAATGATATTCCCCGTGACTTCAACGGAATAAACGGGCGAGGCGGAGTTTTCCGCCTTGATGAAAATGAATTTTTTGAAGCGGCCTTTCTTTATTTTTTCCGGATTAATCTGAAGTGTTATGTCTAATGTCCTGCCGGGCGGCAGCTGTTTGTCCGCGGTGTTTTTTTTATGATTATGGGGATAAACGCCAAAAGGGTTGACAAGTTTTCCGTATTGTGCTAGGTTAAAATTAATGCGCAAGATAAGTTTGTTTCTCATTCCTTTTTTATTATTTTGCGGTTGCGTGAGTAATCCTGCTAATCGTTATGCTTTTCCCAATAAACAAAGCAAATACGAATCAGTGATGTAACATTTCTATTTGCCGAATAAGCCTTTGAGGCCTTTTTCCAGGATTTGCTCCACGCCTTTTTGGAGCTGTTCTTTCGCGGTATCCGGTGCCTGGCTGGTGTCTTTTTCCGAAGGTTGTCCGGTCTTTTTATCCAGGAGTTTGTTTATCCCCTGGACTATTTGTTGGTTGGCTAAATCCCGCATTAGCTTTTCCTTGTCTATCTCCGGTTTTGCCAGGGTGCCCTTAACATGGATGTCTCTTTGGTACACATTATCTTTATAAATGAAAAAATTATTTAAGACACCGCTTCTTGTTCTGCTTGCCCCTTCCTGGGTCAAAATTAACGAAACAATGAAATCTTCAAAACGTTGCGTAATTATTTCAACTCCGCCTTTAATATAGGTGATCGCGCTCGGTCCGGTTAATTGGGTGTTCCGTGTAGATATTAAGCCGTTATTGATTTCGAAATCGCCGTTTCCATGCGTAACTTCAAAGTTTTCTAAAAATTCAATGTTGGCGATGCTTCCGATTACTTTAAGAAATTGTATCCCGTAAAGCCGGGCTTCGCTCAGCTGAAAATCAGCTTTCCCGCCTAGAGTGTTCAAGCTGGTTCCGGTACCGTTTATATCCGCATTGAAAGATAGTATGCCCTGGTGCGGCTGATTTATGATTTTGGATTCTTTTATTAAGCGGCCGATATCGATTTTTTTGATTTCCGCGTTAGCCTTGTATGTGACGCTGTCCGTCAGGATATCGGCGTCGGCTTTGGCCTTTATTTCTCCGTCGTAGGCCTGGGAAGATAGGTTTATGACCAGCAGATGATTGTCGAGATTAGCGTTTAAATCCACATTTTCGAACATAACGTCTTTTATGCCGATTTTTTCCGAGGCAATGCGGCCGACGGCTGTCCATGATTTCCAGTCAAGCATCGGGCCGTTTATTTTTGTTTGAGCCGATATGCTTCCGGAAAGCTTTAGTTGCTCAAGCGCGGACATAGCGGGGATGGGTAATTTACTTATATCGGAAAGGTCAAGGTTGCTGTTTGCCGTAATCTCCATCTGCGGACTGGCGGGGATAGATATTACCCTGCCTTTTGCGGAGAGTTCGATGCTTTTATAAGCAAAAGAAAAATTTTTGAGTGTTACATCCGTGTTGATGTATTCTGCTGCGCAGCCGGCATGCACCGTTTCTAAAGGGATATTATCTAAAACTCCGTTTTCTAAATCCGCTGTAAGGTCCGCATTGGCTTTAAATGTCTGGGGAGTATTGCCGCTGCCGTTTAAGCGTATCTGCGAAGAAAAAGAGCCGGTGAGGTTGATAGGTGCTATCTGCGTGTTTTTCAGGAATGTTTGAACATCAACGGAATTGATGGAGGCATTAAGGTTAAAAACCGGCTTTGCCATGTTTTTTAAATCAATGATTCCCGCGGCGCTTAGTTCTCCGGCATATAGTTTTGCGGACAAAGATGATATGTTCAACTGCATTTCTTTGAAAAACCCCTTCAGTCCGATTTGCTGCAGGCTAAACCGGTTGATGCTGAGGTCATCCGCGGAAGCTTCGACATTGATTTTCATTGCGTCTAATGCCGCAGGGGAGCCGCTTATTTTAAACGTTATATGCGGAGCGCCTTTTAATATTATCGTTTCCGGCAGAGGTATCGCTTTATAGTTTTTCAGGTTTTCTAAAGGACAATCAAACGAGCCGGAGAGTTCAAGAGCGGGCGAGTATATATTGTAAATATTTCCGGAAATATTTAAGAAAGCCGCGGAGTCATTTATCGCGAGGTTTTTAATAATAATGTCTTTAAGCCCTTTGACGTTGATTGTGCCGGAGGCGTTAATCGCCGGCGGCAGGGCAAATGCATAATATGCCGTATTTTTTAAGACGCTGTTGAATTCGACTTCCAGGTTATCCGGCGTAGAGAGGTTGCCTTTAAAGATGATATGGGTATCGGCTGCTCCATATATATCAACGGGTAGTTTGAAGGTGTTTTTTATGTTTTCAAACAGCAAATTACTGATATCTATAACCGCTTTGCAGGCTAGATTTTTGTCCCATATCCCGACCTTTGCCTGTGCCTTGAGAATGCTTTCCATGACGGAAACGGTGAAGTTTTCCAGATTAAGGACTCCGTTTTTAATCGATGCCTGCAGTAGAATATCCTTGATGGGATAGTTTAGAATTGAAATTCCGGGAGAATTCAACGTAATGCCGGCGTTAATGTTTTGTGTATTCTGCAGGGGGCCGGATAGCTGAAGCTTTGCGGTTAACACCCCCGCAGGGCTAAAACGCGATATTAACTCTCTTTCTTTTAAGGGAAGACTGCTTAATGCCGCAAGGTCCAGTTCGGCGGAGGCGCTTATTTCGGCAAAAGGAGCCTGCTGTATTGATTTTATTTTTCCCTGGACAGAGCAGTTTATTTTTTTATAGGAAAGGGAGATGTTTTCTATATTCAGGTCATCATTCTTTATCGCGCAATTTACGTCCACTTCAAGCGGGCTTAGTTCGGCATGGAGCGCGATGCGGGGCGACTTAAACTCATTTATGCTGAAAGACATGGCGGCAGGCATATTATTCACTATTCCGCGGATATCGGAGCTTGAGACGGATTCGGGAGTGATCGCAACCGTGCCTGATATATCGTTAATGCTGCTGAAAAAAGGAATTCCGTTTATAACCCATTTTTCCAGTGAAACCGTGCCGCGGTAATCGATATCGTTTTTATCGCTGAGGTTGAGGGTAATGAGCATATCCGCAACGGCGCTGCCGTGAATATCCAGAGGGTTTTGAGTTATCGCGGCCTCGTTTACGTTTATGCGCAGCGGGATATCAATCTTGTTTTTTTTCTTTCGCCATGCACGATAGATATCCCGATAAGAAGGTGCTGCGAGAATGGATTTGCATTCGATAAATACAGCGGTGTTGGTTTTGTCGTATAGGGCAGGCCGCAGTATTTTTATGGTTCCTGCCGGAGATAAAGTAATACTTTTAATCGTTATATTCTGATGTAATTGGGCGCTGACCTGTTTTTTTATCTCTGGAATTATTGTTCTCGGAATAAAGACGAGGTTACAGTAATAATATGCGGCAATAATTAGAATAATAAAGATAATCGGCAGCAGCAATACGAGGGAAATTATTTTTTTTATGTTTTTGTTCATAATAATGATATTATATGAAAAAAGAGGATTTTGCAAGTACTTGATTTTAACTCCAATCGTTGTGCTAAGAGGTGTGTTTTGAAGTTATTAAAGGGTTTTTTTGTTTGAAATTTTATGCTTGACAGAAAAGCAGCGTAGAGCTAGAATAAAATGGGCAAATGGAATTGATGGGTATTAACAAGGAGAGTAACATGGCGGGTGGGGCGTCTTTTGTTGAGCGCAGGAGATTTTTACGGCTAAATAGCGATTGTCCTGTTCAGCTAAAGCAAATGCCTCAAAATTACCCGGTGCAGATACATAATTCTATTTCTGAAGATATAAGCGAAGGCGGATTACAGCTTTCGTCTTTTTATTTTTATCCTGTGCATTGCAAGCTGCTGGTGGAACTTTTTGTGTCACAGGAAGCAGAGCCGATAAAGGTTGTAGGCAGGGTGGTTTGGGTAGAACAGATGCCTTATCAGGAAAGATATAAAGTCGGCATTGAATTTTCGGATTTAAATGAAGAAAGCCGGGTTTATTTGCGTCAGGTTATTTCCGACAGCGCCTTATCTTGATAAGCATTGTAATTAGGCGATCGTTTTTTAATCGAAGCGCGGATAAGAAAACTAGAGCTTTAGCCCATAAATATTCCTTTTCGCGCAAATTGACATTCCCGTATGGTTATGTTATAGTAATATCCGCTTAGCCCGAATATTTCATCATAGTGTCTGCATTTCCGAAAGCAGCATGTTCAAAAAGAACCTCTTCGGGGTCCTGATTTTCCCCAGATATGATATGTTATTCGGGATAGACAAGAAAGAGAGGAATTGTCTGATATGAAGAAAATTTTTATTTTTGCGGTAATGTTCGTGTTGCTGTTTGCCCAGTATTCCTATGCGTTTTGGGTTTGGTCCCCAAAGACGAACAAATGGGCTAATCCTACTTACCATGCCTTTGATACCCCGGAGGAACAATTTGATTGGGCCAAAGGCTATTTTGACGACGGAGATTACCGGAAGGCGGTTTCGGAATTCAGGAAGCTGGCAAAGAAATTCCCCAAAAATAAATTGGCGCCGGAGGCGGTTTATTATACTGCGTTAAGCTATGAAAAGCTGAAAAAACATTATAAGGCGTATGAGACGTATGAGTCTATACTTGCCACTTATCCTTTGACGGAGCGTTTCGATGAAATTGCTGAAAGGCAATATCTTATCGCCGAGATATTTTTTGAAAAGAAAGCGTATGAGCGGGCACAGAAGATTTTCGGCAAGACATTGCTTAATGCCCCTTATAGTAAAGTTTCCGATGTCATTCAATATAAGATCGGCTTATGCAATCTGAGAACAAAGCAGTATTCTAATGCCCGGGATGAATTCGAAAAACTTACGGAAAATTACACATTCAGCCCTTATGTTGACGATGCCAGCTTTTTAATGGGATTATGTTCGTTTAAAATTTCTTCCGGCGTAAAAGATTATGATGAAGGATTGATTGATAAAGCAGTAGAGGATCTGGAATATTTTTTACGCAGGTTTCAGACCAGCGAATATGTTTCGCAGGCGGAAAGCCTTTTGAAAAAATTGAAACATAAAAAAGCGGAGCACTTATATGAAGTTGCCCATTTTTATGAAAAGCTGAATAAAAAATTTGCCGCGGAAAAGTATTATGAAGAGATTATTTACTCGTATGAAACTACCGAATGGGCGAAGAAGGCGCAGGCAAAACTGAAGCTTCTTGAAACTAAACATTAAATTTTCCTTTCAGGATGCGCTGTTAAATGCCCGAAGCCTGGAGTTAAGTTGCAAACATGAGAATAATAAAAGCAGTTCTTTTATGCGCAAGCATTGCGCTTGGCGGCTGCGGATATACGACAAAAGCCTGCTTTTTGCCGACTTCAATACGTTCTGTTTACGTCGAGACATTTCAAAATGATACGGACCAGCCTAACCTTGAAAATGAGCTGCGGACCAGGCTTATCGCGTTTTTTCAAAATGACGGAAATCTGAAAATTGCTTCTGCGGATGATGCCGATGCGGTTTTAAAGGGTAAACTGCTGCGATATTCGCGCCAGGCGCTGCGCTATGCCAATGATGAAACAATTGAAGAATATCGCCTGGTTGTCAGCGCGAAATTTGAATTTATAGACCGCGCTTCAAAAGAAACGGTTGTTAAGGCGGATGATTTTCCCGCGGATACGTCTTATTTTCTCCAGGGGAGTTCGGCGAAGTCGGAAAGTACTGCGCGCAGCGATGTTCTTGATGAACTTTCACGTCGAATTGTAAACAAGATAATCACATTATGGTAACGGCGTTAACATACTGGGACATTACCGCTCAAATCAGCGCGGGTAATATCGCTGCGGTATATTTATTTACGGGCGAGGAGGTTTTCCTTAAGCGCATAGTCGAGGAAGAGCTTCGTTCCCAGCTGCTTCCCGGAGATTCCCTGCATTTTAATTATAATGTATTTTACGCGCAAGAGACGCCCCTTCCAGTCGTGTTGGATACGGTCCGGACACACCCTTTTTTAGCAAAACGCCGCCTGGTTATCCTGAAAAACGCAGATCATTTTGATGATTATGAACGGGAAATTCTCTCCTTTTTGCAGTCTCCGGTGCCGAATACGGTGTTTGTGCTGGAGACTGATAAGAAACTTAATGATAAATTCGTAAAAAAACTGGCTCCGTTGAGTACGAATGTTGTCTTCTCACGGCTTGAAGGAAAAGGCCTGGAAAAGTGGGCTGGTTTATATGTGCGTTCTCAAGGCAAAAAAATATCGCCGGATGCCGTTAGCGTATTGGCCGAAAAAGTCGGAAATGAGCTGGAAGTGCTCAGCAGTGCCTTGGAAAAGCTTTGTCTTTATGTCGGGGAGGCTAAACAGATACAATCCGGAGATATAGAGCGGATAATAAAAAAGACGCGTGAAGATACCCGTTTTACTTTCTTGAATGCTTTGGCAGGGAAGCAGACGGCGCGTGCTTTGGCCATGGCGCATGAGTTGTCGCGGAACGGAAAACAGGTCTCGGATATTATCGGCCTTATTAACTGGCAGCTAAAACGGATTGAAAATGTCAAACGTCTTAGCGCTGAAGGATTATCTCAGGAAAGGATTGCCCGGGAGTTAAAGCTTAGTCCGTATGCCGTGAAGATTGTTGCAACGCAAGCCGCCCGCATAAATAATCAGGAGTTAATGCGTGGTTTTCAGCTTTTGCTGGACAATGATATCGCAATAAAACAAGGCCGGATTTCTCCGGCCCTGGCTTTGGAAACGATTATCGTACGTTTATGCACGTCAAAATAAAAACTTAACGGATTACCCGGGTTAGGCTTTGCTTAGCTGGTGCACCTTTTTTAAAATACGGGATTTTTTGCGTGAAGCGGTATTTTTATGGATTAGTTTGTCGGAAACAGCTTTGTCGACTTTGGAAACAAAACCGTCAAGCTCTTTTTTAAGAGTGGCGAGGTCTTGTTTGGCTATTAAAGAAGCGATCTTTTTTTCCACTTTTTTTAATGCCTTTTTCTTAGTTAAATTGTGTTGTTGTCGTTTTTTGGACTTTTTTAATTCTTTCATTGCCGATTTTTTTATAGGCATGCTAATTCTCCTTTCTCGTGAATGGGTAAAAATATACCATAGGGAGGATTTTATGTCAAGGACTTTATCTTATGAGCGAACATAAAAAATTATTCAGGTCCGCGGGGGTCGTAAGTTTTTTTACGCTGTTAAGCCGTATCTTAGGTTTTCTCCGCGACATCATCATTGCCGGATTATTCGGTACGGGCACAGCGGCAGAGGCGTTTGTCGTTGCGTTCAGGATTCCGAATACGTTGCGCCATTTAATCGGAGAAGGGGCGACCAATGCCGCGGTTATTCCGATTTTGAGCGAATATTTGGAAACGGACAACAAGGAAGAGTTTTGGCGGGTTGCCCATATTTTGCTTAATCTTTTGGTTGTTATTCTGGTATTAATATCTATTGCCGGTATCATATTCGCGCCGGGTATCGTCAGAATAATCGCGTTTGGTTTTGGTGAAGACGCGGCTAAGCTTGCCTTAACCATAAAGCTGACACGGGTCATGTTTTCTTTTATCTTTTTTATCGGGCTTACCGCCTATTTGATGGGCGTATTGAATACGCTAAAGCATTTTGCCGCGCCGGCAGCCAGTTCATGTTTTCTGAATATATCGATGATTTTTTTCGGCCTTTGTCTTTGCGGCCGGTTTAAAGAACCCGTAGTCGGTATGGCGATTGCCGTGCTTATCGGCGGTTTTTTACAGTTTATCGTTCAGGTTCCGATTCTGATGAAAAAAGGCTTCCGGCTTATTTTTCCGCTGCGGTTTTATCATCCGGCGATTAAACGTATTACCGGCTTGCTTCTGCCGCGTATCGTCGGTTCAAGTATCTACCAAATAAATATTTTTATCGATACCATGTTCGCCAGCCTGGGTAGTATCGTCGGGCAGGGAGCCGTGGCCGTTCTATATTTCGCGCACCATCTGGTTCAATTTCCCACTGCTCTTTTCGGCACGGCAATGGCTACGGCATCATTGCCGACAATGTCGCGGCAGGCTATTGCCAATGACCTGGACAGTTTGAAAAAGACATTAGAGATGTCATTGCGTACAATGCTTATCCTGCTGATTCCTTCTACCGTCGGGCTTTTTGTCCTGGCGCGGCCGATAATCCGGGCATTGTTTGAACATGGAAAGTTCGATGCGGCATCTACTAATATAACGTCATTGGTGTTAATGAGTTATTGTGTCGGGCTATTCGCTTATAGCGGGGCGCGGGTAACTACGTCCTGTTTTTATGCTCTAAGGGATACGGTAACCCCGGTAAAAATAACCTTTGGCTGCCTGGTCATAAATATTATCTTTAATGTAATGCTCATGTTTCCGTTAAAGGCCTGCGGCCTGGCGCTGGCCACATCGATATCCTCGAGCGTGAATTTCTTCCTGCTTATTGCCGCCTTGCGCGCTAAAATCGGTGCCTTGGGGCTGCGTAGCCTGGTTGTCTATTCAGGGAGGATTATCATTGCTTCTGCTTTTATGGGTGCAGCATGTCTGCTCGGTTATTATTTTTTCTTCCGCCTGTTTAAAAGCACGGCATTAAGTTTATCTGCGGCGATTATCTGCGGTATGTTGACATATCTTCTCAGCGGTTGGCGGCTGGGGATATTTAAAGGATTGCGGTGGAGGTATGGAACTGCTTGAAACAGTCAAATCACTGCCGGATAGCCCCGGTGTTTATTTGATGAAGGATTCCGCCGGCCGGATTATCTATATCGGCAAGGCGTCATCTTTAAAAAAAAGAGTAGGTTCTTACTTTTCGCGTACCGGAAAACCGCTTAAACAGACAATCCTGGCCGGTAAGATAGCCGGCATCGATTATATTCCTACCGGGTCGCAGGCAGAGGCCCTGATCCTGGAAGCCGGGCTGATCAAGGAGCACAAACCAAAATATAATGTTGCGATTAAAGACGACAAGGCATATCCGCTTCTAAAGCTAACGATGAATGAACGGTTTCCGCGCCTGCGCATTGTGCGGCGGAAGAAAAGCGGCCGCGCAAGGTATTTTGGGCCTTACACTTCGGCCAAACTTCTCCGGCAGGCGCTTAATTTTATGCGCCATATCTTTCCCTTGCGTAACTGTAACATTATGCCGCGAACTCTTTGTCTTAATTATCATCTCAAGCAGTGCCTGGGGCCTTGCGCGCTAAAATGTTCCGCGCAGGAATACCGGCAGGTTGTCGAGAACCTGCACTTGTTTTTAGAGGGGAAGAAATCGGATTTAATAGGAAAACTTTCCAGCCAAATGCAGGCTGCCTCTGCGGTAAGAGATTATGAGAGGGCACTGCGCATTCGTGGCCAAATCGAGGCTTTGAGTTCGGTTTCTGCGGCGTCGGAACGTTATAAGCCGGCGGATCAGATCGCTGAATTGCAGGTTGTCTTGCGGTTAAAACACGCGCCGACGGTTATAGAAGGTTATGATATCTCAAGTATATCCGGAACGGAGGCCGTAGGTTCGATGGTGCGTTTTCGCGGCGGCTATCCCATCAAGCAGGAGTACCGGCGTTTTAAAATCAAGACGGTAAAAGGCATTGACGATTATGCGATGATGGAAGAAATTATTGAGCGGCGTTTTTGCGGCAGTTTGCGTGATTGGCTGACCCTGCCGGATTTGCTTCTTATCGACGGAGGCAAAGGGCATCTGCAATGTGTTTTGAGAAAATTAGAGAAGATCGGCATACCGCTTGCGGCAATCAGTATCGCTAAAAAGTTTGAACACATATACGTACCGTGGCAGGAACAGCCTCTGGCTTTGCCGGCACGGTCCAAGGCCTTACGCCTGCTCATGCGGATCCGCGATGAAGCGCATCGGTTTGCCCTGTCATACCATCATGTTTTGCGAAAAAAACACATGCTTCTTAGCGAACTTGATCAAATCCCGGGGGTGGGGAAGAAACGCCGAAAAATATTAATGGACGCGTGGGAGACGATAATGAAATTTAAGCGGCTTACCGTGAAACAAATGAAAGGTATCAGGGGGATTGATGAACGCACGGCAAAAAATATCATTGAATATTGGCAAAAGTATTGATATTATATTAAACAGTCTGACACCGTTTGAACAGGATGTGTTGCGGGCTGCCTGTGAGATCAACCCCGGGCAGGTGCGTACCTATAAATGGATTGCACGGCGCATAGGCCGTCCGAATGCGCAACGCGCCGTAGGACAGGCTTTAAAGAAAAATCCGTTGCCGTTATTAATTCCATGCCATCGTGTTATTGCCGCTGCCGGTAAAATCGGGGGATATTCCCTGGGAGTGCATGTTAAAAAACAATTGCTTGATTTTGAAAAAGAATTAATTGCAAAAAGGAAAGAATAATAATGGTTGAAAAAAACGATGCCGGGCTCATGGAGGCTAACCGCAGGCAGAATTTTCGCGTAGGCGCTAAGCTGTCTATGAAATATCGTGTCTTGCCGGGGGAAGTAACGCCGGTAGTCTGGAATACCACCCACACCAAAAATCTAAGTGTTGCAGGGGTTTGTTTCGAATCTTTCCATCCGTTAAGCCTGAATACCATGCTTGAGGTTCACCTGGACGTGCCGTTTTTTAAGATGCCGGTTATTTTTACGGCACGGATTGTCAGGGCTTCGGAAATTAAGGCCGGAGAAATCTACGGCGTGGCGGCAGCGATTATGCAGGTCAAGAACACGGATAAGAAGAAGCTTCAAGAGCAATTAGAGAGACTGGATATAACTAACTTACTGAATCATGCCGTTGGGCAGGGGGCACGCAGCGTGCATTTTAGCTTGGGGCATCCTCCCTTATTGCGTAAGGCGGATGAACTGGTGCGGATGAAGGTAGATGCGCTTAATAAGCCGATACTTGAGCGTATGATATTCAGCCTGCTTAATGAAGATCAGATTAAACAGTGCCGGAACAATGAGGAACTTACAACCGTGATTACGCTTGTAACCGTTGAAAATACTTTCCGGTTCCGGTTGAACGTTTATTTACAGCAGGAAGTGTTTGAGGCGGTTTTCACGTTTATTAAAATTCTTATACCTAATCTACGCGAACTGAAATTGCCGGAAATGGTCGACTCTCTGGCGCGGGAAAAATCAGGGCTGGTTATCCTGACCGGAATGAGCGGTTCCGGCAAAACAACTACCGGCGCATCTATCATAAATAAAATCAACATGGAACGCGCGTGTGTTATTACCACCTTGCAGCGCCATATAGAATATGTTTACCCCATGGGTAAGAGTGTTATTAAACAAAGAGAGGTCGGGGCCGATACGCAATCGTTTTTTACGGGATTACATCAGCTTCAATATCAGGATGTGGATGTGGTTATGCTCGATGGATTAGCCGACGCGCAGGCCATAGAGCTTGTTTTGGATACGGCATGTAACGGGAAATTAGTGTTTGTGACATTTTCCAGCCCGGGTATTATTGCGGCAATTCAGAGTTTGGTTAATGTCTTTGCGGTTGAGAGGCAATATTATATCCGGAAGAAGCTGGCGGAATCTTTGCGGGCAATCGTGTTTCAGCAATTGGCGCCTTTAAAAAACAACAAAGAAAAAAAGGTGGCGATGGCGGAAATTATGATAAATAACAGCGGGGTTGCCGGGGTTATCCTTGAGGGATTTTGGGACAGGATAAAACTGTTGATGAATAATGGCGGTAAAGATATATATAATCGCGCGGAGGCGGCAAAAGACTTGGTGGACGCCGGATTGATAGATGATCAAACAGCCGCATTATTTTTATCTTAGCTCTGAGAAAAGGGAGGTACGCTAGATGAATATTTGCGTTATAGGAACTGGTTATGTCGGACTTGTCAGCGGGACTTGTTTTGCCGATTTTGGCCATACGGTTATTTGTGTGGATAATAACCAGGAAAAAATCGACCGCCTCAACAAAGGGGATGTGCCGATTTATGAGATCGGCCTCGATGATCTCATTAGACGCAATACCAAAGAAAAACGCTTGGTTTTTACAACCGATCTCAAAAAAGCAGTGGAAGGTTCTTTGGTTATTTTTATTGCCGTCGGTACGCCGGCTCAGGAAGACGGAACCGCGAATCTGGATAGTGTCTTTGCCGTGGCGCGTGAAATTGCCGGATTTATAAACGAATACAAGGTTATTGTGACTAAAAGTACGGTTCCCGTGGGTACCGGGGCGAAAATAAAGCAGTGTATCGATGAAGTCCTGGAGAGAAAGGTATCTCCGGAATATTTGAACAAAAATCCTGAGGCTAACAGCGTAAAACCGAAATTTGCCGTTATCTCTAACCCGGAATTCTTAAGGGAAGGTTCGGCGATAGAAGATTTTATGCGGCCAAACCGGGTGGTTATTGGCGCGGAGTCGGAAAGCGCCATCGCAATCATGAAGGATATTTACCGTCCGCTGTATCTCTTTGAGACGCCGATGATAATTACTTCCATCGAAACAGCGGAATTAATCAAATATGCCTCAAATGCCTTTTTAGCTGCCAAGATTTCTTTTATCAATGAAATGGGACACCTTTGTGAGCGGCTGGGAGCGAATATCGATGACTTGGCGAAGGGCATGGGGCTGGATAAACGTATCGGCTCTAAATTCCTTCATGTCAGCCCCGGATACGGCGGGTCTTGCTTTCCTAAAGATACCTCGGCGCTTGTGCATATTGCCAAAGCAGTCGATTATGACCTTAAAATTGTTTCTACGACGATAGCCGTTAATGATATGCAAAAGGAAATGATGGTGGCTAAGGTGGCAAATGTTGTGGGAGAATTAAAAGGTAAAACAATCGGGATACTCGGACTGGCGTTTAAGCCGAATACCGATGATATGCGTGAATCGGCAAGTATTACGATTATCAACGGGTTGCAGAAAAAAGGGGCAAAGATTCGTGCCTTTGATCCGGCAGCTATGAATGAGGCGAAGAAAATTCTTAAAAATGTTATTTATTGCGAGAATGCATATGATACGATTAAAGATGCGGATGCCTTGCTGCTACTGACGGAATGGAACGAATTCCGTCAGTTGGATCTTTTGAAGGTAAAAGAATTATTAAAACAACCTCTCTTTATCGATTTGCGGAATGTTTATCTGCCGGAAAAGATGAAACGCATGGGATTTATCTACGTTTCTCTGGGGAGAAGCACCTGAATCCGAGATTGTACGGCAGATTCGCTAGTCCGACCGAGGGACGACCGTTCGCTGCGCTCACTAGGACGAGGGACGAAAGACGAAAAGGCTTCAAGCTACAGGCTGCAAGAAGTCGGGAAAATGTTTACTGAGGAAGCGAAGTAATTAGTAAAGTATTTATTGAAGCCTGGGCGCGAGCTTACGGGGTAAATCTCTTCGATATTTACCCCGCAGCGCCTCAGGCATTAATTCGCAGACGGCCTAACGGCCTATAATTTACGCAATCGAAATTGC
>JAHIOQ010000108.1 GCA_018895275.1 Candidatus Omnitrophota bacterium | reverse complement strand
TTATGAAAAATTGGATGAAAATATGAAAGAATTTACCAGAGAGGACACAGAGTGAAGATCAATAAATTAACGGAAAAAGTTATCGGTTAAGCAATAGAACGATTTATGCTTTAGTTTTTCTCCGTGAACTCTGTGCCCTCTGTGGTGAATATTTTATTTGTTTTTATTTTCAGCCCTTAGGCACTGCATTATTTTAGTTTTCTTGCCGTTATTCTTATAATCCGCTTTGTCTTCGGCGTGATTTTAAACGGCTCGGCGATGCGCATTCCTACCACCCAAACAATCGTTTTACCGGAAAGCACCAAAGGGATACTCTCTTTTTCCTGCCGCTCGATTTTCTCATCAATAAAAAATTTTTTTATTTTCTTTTTTCCGGAACTGCCCAGCGGGTGAAAGACGTCTCCGTTACGACGGGTGCGGACAAACAGGGGAAACCGCAGTTTATCCGCGTCAAAATATTCCACCTGCCGCGAATGTTTTAAAATATTCACTTCCGCCTGTACCCTTTTTGCTAAAAAGCAATATCCCAGCTTGGGTATCTCAACCTTCTTGTCCGGCTCAAGCACGCATGTAATATTTTTTTGTTTAACTTCAGATACCGCTGAAGCCTTTTTCCGGAAAACAATTTTTCCCCGGTTTTTTTGAATTAGTACATTACCCGGCAAATCAACCGCGTTAAGGGATATGTGCTTATACGCCGCGGCCATATCCTCAATCAATTGTATATGTTTATACTCAATATCTTTTAAATCGCCCTTAATTGCTTCAATCGCCCTGCGGATAACCCCTTTACGCAGTGCCGCGGCCAGGCGCAGGAATTTATCTCTTCTCATAACCAGCCCGGCGTTATGCCCGTTATGAATAAGCTTCGCGTAGGCCTTATCTATCTCTGCCTGCAGAAACACCTCAACCTCTTTAGCGTTCTCTCCCAGGTGAAAAAGATTTTGGCTTATCTGAGGATTAAACTTCGACAGGAAGGGCAGCACATCCAGGCGCACTTTATTACGGAAAAAATCCCTTTCCAGATTACTGGAATCAATCCGGCTCGCCAGACGATGCTGCTTTGAATACCGCAGGATTTCTTTCTTCTCTATGTCTAATAACGGACGGATAATACTAATTCCGGATAACCTGCTTTTCCGCTGCATTGCGCAGAGGCCGGTAATTCCCGTACCGCGCAAGATACGCATCAAAACCGTTTCCGCCTGGTCATCCCTGCTATGAGCAAGCGCAATCTTATTGATCTTTTCCTGTAAACAGACGCGAAGAAAAAAATCATATCGGATTTTCCGCGCCGCATCCTCGAGAGACATCTTTTCTCCTGCGGCAATTTTAGAAACATCTTCTTTAACGGAAAAAAAAGGCAAGCCGCACTTTAACGCCAATTTCCGGACAAATAACTCATCCGCATCGGATTCTTTACCGCGCAAACAATGGTTCACATGCGCGACGGCTAATTTGAAATGATACGACTTGCTAAGATACAAGAGAAGTGATAACAAACAAACGGAATCAGGGCCGCCTGAGACGCCAATCAAGATACGGTCCCGGCGGCAAAAAAGCCTTTCCGCCCGGATTACTGCTTGAAATTTAGCGGTAAGCTTATCCATGGTTTTAAAAAACAATATTTATTTAAATAAAGTATTGGCAACGATAAAAGAAGCAAACACAATTGAAACCATAGACATAAGTTTTATAAGAATATTAATCGAAGGGCCGGACGTGTCTTTAAACGGATCGCCGACAGTATCGCCGACAACCGCGGCCTTGTGCGAAAAGCTTCCCTTGCCGCCGCAATTACCTTCCTCAATATATTTTTTCGCGTTATCCCAGGCACCGCCGGAATTCGCCATCATTACCGCCAGCACAAAACCGCATACCGTAGCGCCGGTAAGCAGTCCGACCACCGACTCCACGCCCATCAATATACCGACAACAATCGGGCTGATAATCGCCAATAAAGAAGGCAAGATCATCTCTTTTTGCGCGCCGGTAGTTGCGATTTTAACACATTCCGCATAATCCGCCTTTGCCGTGCCTTCCATTAACCCTTTTATTTCCTTGAACTGCCGCCTTACTTCCATAACGATCTGTTCGGCAACAAGCCCAACGGCGCGCATAGTTAAAGCCGAAAACAAAAACGGCAGCATCCCGCCGATAAAAAGACCTGCCAATACCTTCGGATTCATTAAGCTGAGTTCTACGGTCTTTCCGAAAATAACCAGCTGATCATTATAAGCGGCAATAAGCGCAAGCGCCGTTAATGCGGCTGAACCAATCGCAAACCCCTTACCGGTAGCCGCCGTTGTATTACCCAATGCATCCAGGGCATCTGTCCTCTGTCTTACCTCCGGCCCTAAATGAGACATTTCCGCGTTACCGCCGGCATTATCGGCAACCGGGCCATACGCATCTGTTGCCAAGGTAATACCCAGCGTACTTAGCATGCCTACAGCGGCAATTCCGATACCATATAAACCCAGATTATAGTCGCGTCCTCCTCCGGCAAAATAAAAACTTGCCAAAATGGCAATACCGACAACAACCACGGGAATTGCCGTGGAAAGCATGCCCACGGAAAGCCCGGCAATAACAACCGTTGCCGGCCCCGTATTTGCGCTGGCGGCAATACTACGTGTCGGTTTATATTTATGCGAGGTAAAATACTCCGTCGACAGGCCAATTAAAATACCGGCAATAAGCCCGGTAAGAATCGCCCCATATATACCGATATGTTCATTACCCAACGTCATCCGCACCAAAAAATACCCCGCAATAGCAATTATCCCGGCGCTTGTAAACACGCCCCGGCGCAGCGCCTTGAGCAAAACATCCTGCTTTGCCTCTTCTCCTGAACGCACGAAAAACGTACCGATAATAGAAGCAAGAACACCTACCGTAGCCATGAGCATCGGCACCGTAACCCCGCGCACCCCCAAACCTGCCGCGGCAGCCAAGGCCATTGTCGCTACTATTGAGCCCACATATGATTCATAGAGATCCGCACCCATACCGGCAACATCACCCACATTATCACCGACGTTATCGGCAATAACTGCCGGGTTACGGGGATCATCTTCGGGAATTCCGGCCTCAATTTTTCCAACCAGATCCGCGCCGACATCCGCTCCTTTAGTAAATATTCCGCCGCCCACCCTGGCAAAGAGGGCCATAGAACTTGCTCCCATACCGAAGGTAAGCATCGTAGAAGTAATCGCTCCGATTTTATCCAAACCATGCGGCAGAGTATGCGAAGAATAATACCAGTTCAAGATCGCATACCAAATACTTAAGTCCAGGAGCCCCAACCCGACAACTACCAGGCCCATTACCGCGCCGCTGGAAAAAGCAACACGCAGCCCGGAATTTAAACTCTGCATCGCCGCGTTAGCCGTTCTCGCGCTGGAACGCGTAGCGACAACCATACCTATAAACCCGGAAAGCCCGGAAAAGAAACCGCCGCTCAAAAAAGCAAACGGCACAAAAATAGCCAAATACCCTCTTGAAACAAGGAAAGCCAGCACAAAAAACACCACGGCAAAGAATATTCCAACGACCGTATATTGCCGGCGCAGATAAGCAGCGGCTCCTTCGCGCACAGCCGCGGCAATCTCCTTCATCTTATCCGTGCCTTCACTTTGTTTAAGAATACCTGCCGTCAAGAACCCGGCAAAAACAAGCGCCGCGCTGGAACCTAAAAACGTAAGCAAAACCAATATATTGTCATTCATTTGTTCTTCCTCTCTTTTTATGTTTCGTCCGGCACATACAAATCAAGTGCTTCTCGGCCGGAAAAATCGCTTTTTATAATCAAATGATGCATGCCGTCTTTTCCTTTTTTCACTTCTGATTTTCCCGGCACTTTCATTTTTTTGCCCAAGGCATGCTGCCATTTTTTCCGAAACCTAACCCAGTTTTCATCCAGTTCTTTAATCAACTCACTCAGCTTCTGCTCGTTAAGATTAATCTCATTCGGATCATCCGGGTACTTATTAACCAAACGATCCAATTCCTTAAGATAAGAATCCAGCAAATCCTCCTTCGGCATCTCCTGCACAGGATATTTTTTGAGCATTTTTCTTCCCATTTTTCCCCTCCGCTTTTACTCTAATATCAAGTGTGCGGATTACACCCAATTAAGTCCTGTTTTAACCAGACTACTTAATCAGTTCCTGGAAACTGTACATCTCTAGTAGTGATTTCATACCCTGTTTAGACCAAACAAAAGCACCGGCCAAGTCAACACTGTTCCTTTGCAATTTAGTGTGCAAAGAAGCCGCATAATAGATATCCGCACTGGAAAAACCGGCACCTGATTCTTTGTGGTTTTTTACAAACATTATTTTCCTGGACTTCTGGATATTCGCCCAACGGGCAACCTCTTCCGCCGATAATATTAACCCGGCAGTTCTACCAAAAGCAACTTTTGTAAACGTACAACAGTTTTTTGCATCCAAAAATAAAACCGCTATCGAATCATTTTTTATATGATGTAGATATGCAAGCAGCTTCTGCGCTGCCTTTGTTGCTTCATAGCGATCTGAAATAATTTTCCCAAAGCACGAAGTCCTTATTAACCGCCGTGCTTTTAGCTGTGCATACAAAGGTATAAATGCACAAGCCCCACCGATTACAATGTAAAGAATAACAACTAAGTAATACATTAATGATTATTTTACTATGCTTATTTTATATTGTAAATTATTTTTTGAAAATTATTGAAAGAAAAAAGCTTATTTGCAGGAAAAACTATAAGTGCCTAAATGCCGGAGGAACCACTGTTAACAACTCTTACTTTACGCTGACCGGAATATAAACAAAATGGTGACGGCGAGTGGAGTCGAACCACTGACATAGCGGGTATGAGCCGCTTGCTCTACCAGGCTGAGCTACGCCGCCACTTACTAATAACTTCAGAAGACAACACAAAGGGTATAAAATAAGCTTAATTGTTTTAATCGAGTGAAAACTTCTCCAACGCCATCCCCACAAGTTCATTAAGCAATTCCATCAGGTTATCACAAAATCTGTTCGGTTTCTTTGCCGTCCCCACACTGATGACACCGAGAATTTCATTTTTATAGAACACCGGAATAACAAACGCTGATTTTATTTTCGGCCGATGCATACGCAAACGGATTTCTCTATCTGAGAGTTGATCGTTCAAAAAAAGCGATTTTCGGCGCTCTATAGTCAGTCCGGCAATCCCTTCTCCCTGTTTGAGCTTTGTCTCGCTGACTACCTCATCGCTGAGCCCTTTAGCATCATTAATCGATAACTCCTGCGTACTTTTCTCGAAAACCATTACGGAACCGCATTCGGCATCACAGAGTTTCATAGCCATGTCCAGAAAAATCCTCAGCAATTCGGCAACCTTTTCTTTATTTAGCGCAATATCAGCCTTGCCTACAGCCGAGTGCAATTCCATAAAGCGGGACATAAACAAAGTTATCGAATTTAAAAATTCTATAGCATTACTTATCGTCAACGTATTTACTGCCGGTAATTTATTAAAACATTCAAAAAACTTTTCCTCGGCTATCCCCGCTTCCTGAATTTTCTGCGTTAAGTGAACATCGTGCTTGCTGTTCTCAAAAACTACCGGCCCGGCGATTAGATATCCGGAAGCTTCTTTATCAAAAATTACCGGCATAGCAAAATTAACCAGCCCCAGCGGGCACACATATTCGTAGTATTTTTGAAAAGGCTGTGTTTTTAAGTTAACGGCAAATTTCGGGTACCATTGAGAACACTTCTTTTTTGCCGCCGCAGAGGCAGCAACCGTTTCCGAACAAATAGCGGGAAAATTTGACGGGCCGGCTATCAATTCTCCGTTTTGGCCTATTGTCTTAAGCGAAATCCCGATCAACGAAGAAAAAATAGTCTGGACTTTCTGCCAATGTTTCAAATCAATTATTTTTTCGAACTTCATAATAAACTACGGCAGTTCAAATATTGGTAGCGGGGGGCAGATTTGAACTGCCGACCTTTGGGTTATGAGCCCAACGAGCTACCAGGCTGCTCCACCCCGCACTATTTTTAAATAAGCTCTTTTTTTGATTTCTTCAGGAACTCATCCATTTTTTCCTGGAACGCAAAAAACCGGAATTCTTTTTCCCGTTGTACCGGCGCACTAGGCTGTTTTTTCTTTTTTAACGTGAAATCTATTTTCCCATCCGCGCTGATTTTTTTAATCCGTGCCGATATTTTATCACCAATTTTGAGAAAGTCATTAATATTTTTCACAAAATCATCGGAAACCTGGGAAATATGGATAAGCCCGCGCATATTATTGGGCATCCTCACCACAGCACCAAAATTATGTATTTTAGTTACCTCAACTTCTACAATATCGCCGACTTTAAAACCGCTTGTTTCCATTACTTATCATTCTTCTTCGCTGTTAATTACCCGAAAAACAATTTCGTTTTCCCTTGCTACCTTAAGTTTTTCCCGCGCTACTTCCTCTATATACACGGCATCTGTCTTGAGTAATTCAATTTCCTCTGACAGTTTTTTATTTTCAAGCGTCAATCTCTCCAGTTTTTGAGAAAGAACCGCATCTTTTTGCCTCAGCTGCTGCATTTTTGCATATGCCGGCAAAAATATCGCGCATAAGGCCACCAGTAATAAAACGTTTTTGCATAAAGTCAGCTTCATCCCTAATCAGACTATAATTTTTTTATCAACTGTTTGCCCTGATATTCTGCGGCAGTTCCTAATTCTTCCTCAATTCTCAGCAATTCATTATATTTGGCGATACGTTCGGAACGGGAAACCGAACCGGTTTTAATCTGTCCGGCATTAACAGCCACTGCCAGATGGGAAATAGTGACATCTTCCGTTTCGCCGGAACGATGCGAAATTATCGAAGTATATCCGGCACGTGCCGCCATTTCAATCGCTTCCAATGTTTCGGTCAGCGTTCCAATCTGATTCACCTTGATTAATATTGAATTAGCGATGCCTTTTTCAATGCCGATTTTCAAACGCTTGGTATTGGTCACAAAAAGGTCATCTCCAACCAGCTGGATCTTTGCGCCAAGTCTTTCCGTAAGCAATTTCCATCCTTGCCAGTCATCTTCCGCCAAACCATCTTCAATCGAAAGAATCGGATATTTCTTTATCCATGAAGCATATATATCTATCATCTTTTCCGCATTAGCCTGGACCGGCTTTACTTCACCGTTAAGCACATATTTTTCTGCTTTATAAAAGGAGCTTGCCGCTGCATCTAAAGCAATACCAACATCCTTACCCGCAACATAGCCGGCCGCTTTAATCGCCTCGATTATCAACGTAATCGCCTCTTCGTTGGATTTTAAGTTCGGAGCAAAACCACCCTCATCTCCTACGGAGATACTTAACTTCTTCTTTTTCAATATCGTTTTTAAACTCTGGAACACCTCAGCACCCATACGCAAAGCGCCGGAAAACGTATCCGCACCTACCGGCATAATCATGAATTCCTGCAGGTCCAAATTATTATCCGCATGTAAACCGCCGTTCAAAATATTCATAAGCGGTACCGGCAACACCCTGGCATGCGCTCCACCGATATAGCGGTATAACGGCACCCCCAAGGCATGACTGGCGGCGCGCGCGCATGCAAGTGAGACACCAAGCATTGCATTCGCACCCAGCTTGCTTTTATTCTCCGTACCGTCTATTTTAATAAGCAGTTTATCAATAGAACACTGCTCCGTCACATCTTTGCCTTTAAGCTGTCCGGCGATGATATTATTTACATTATCGACCGCCTTGGTCACTCCTTTACCGAAAAACTCGCTTTTTTTACCGTCACGCAATTCCAGCGCTTCGTGCTCGCCGGTCGAGGCGCCGGAAGGCACTGCCGCCCTGCCAAACACATTGCCCTCTACATAAACATCCACTTCTACTGTCGGCATACCCCTGGAATCAAGTATCTGTCTGGCTTTAATCTTTTCTATTGCGTATTTCACTTAAGAACTCCCTCCTTAAAAATTATACATAGTAGACGTCATAAATAATTTGATATTTGCTATAATAATTCCGTGATTGTTTTTAAATCCGTTTCTACAGATGTCGACATCCGCTCGGTTACCTGGCCGCCTTGCGCATTTTGTCCTGTAACTATCTTATTACTGATACTTGACTTCATTTCCGAATAAACAACATACCCACTGTCAATATCATAATAAGCAACTCCGTCTACCCTTCCCTGCGCATTGCCGTCCACCATCAATTCCTGTTTTCTGGATTTTGTAATCGTACTTATTTTACTTTCAACTTTTACCTTTGCACAGCGGTACTTACCTTTTTGTTCAAGCCCTAAGAGCGTATACGTCGTGTTAGCCGTATCATTGGTTGTGAAATTCTCATTCTCCTCATTTACCGTTTCCGAATTTCTTATCCAGCTTTCTCCCACACGCAATTCACGCTCGGGAAATACGGTAAACATATTGCGAAAATCGGCATTCTGCAAGGATAGCGGCAAGCCTTCCGGAAGCCTGAAATTTTTCACCTCTCCGCTCCGGGCAACCGTTACTTCCGCAACTTTACCTTCTAATTGAGCCACATCGGCATTCGGAATCATCTTATTATTGACAATCGTGTGCATACCCGACTTCTGATATATAATTTTAATCGTCGCTATTTTTGACTCCGGGTCAACACCGACAACCTCTTGTATGTAACTAAACAATCCTTCTATTTTTGCCGAATTCTTCGGGACTGCCATCCCGTTTTCCGGAACTATTTCAACCGCAACATTTCCCTCTATTTTCATCTGATAGCTGCGCTTCTGCCCGGATTTGAAATCATATTGCAATTTAATCTTTTCCTGGGCCTGTGCTTCGGAAAATACGCACAGTAACAATCCTCCTGAAACAGCTATCGTTGTAACTGTTTTCATAATATACTTTTTCATCATTAATAATTAATCCCCGCTTAAATATACAACTAATATTTTTAAAAGTCAACTAATAAATCTATTCAAACTTTTACAAAAGCATCTATACTCTTTTTCAAATGCATTAATTTCTTGCGGGAAGCGGCCTCATAATAACACCGCACCACCGGCTCTGTTCCGGAAAGACGAAACATAACCCAATAATCGCGGTCAAAAATCAATTTATATCCGTCGGTCAAATCTTTTCTTTTTATTTTCATGCCGCCGAATTCATCTGCCGAGGCTAATGCCTTAAAACGTTCAACTAATATATCTTTTTCATGCGCAGCCAGATAGAGGTTTATTCTGCGCGAATAATAGTATCCATACCGTTCATATAATGAACCCAGCATTTCCTGCAATGTCTTTTTTTCGCGGGCAACCATCTCGGCAATAAGCAGACAGGCCAAAATACCGTCTTTTTCCGGCACATGCCCACGGATTGATAACCCGCCGGATTCTTCGCCGCCGATTAAACAGTCGCCGCGGCTTAATGCCTCCCCTATATACTTAAACCCCACCGGAGTCTCAATTACTTCCATTCCTTCTTTTTCGGCAATGGCATCAATCATATGCGTCGTGGCCAGCGTCCGAGCTACACATCCGGCTTTTTTACGCGTTTTAAGCAGATAATAAAACAAGAGCGTAAAAACCTCATTCGGCGAAAAAAAGACTCCGCCTTTATCTACGATCCCAAAACGATCCGCATCACCATCGCAGGCAAGCCCAAGATGAAAGGAATTAGCCTGCACATGCGTAATCAAATCCTTGATATATGCCTTATCCGGTTCCGGAGGAAAACCGCCGAAAAGAGGATTTATATAGTTATTAAAAACAAAAAATTCCTTGCTGGCGACTTGAAGAAGCGTGTCAAGATACCCTCGGCTTGTGCCGTACAAACAATCCACAGCGATTTTTAAACGTGCTTTTTTGATACAATCAATATCCACAATCCGTTTAATTCTATTCAGATATTCTTTACGCAGGTCAACAATTTTTACCGCAGCACGACTATCGTTATCCTTCATTTTCCGCAACGGACGGCCGTTAAGCGCCGCAATACTTTTTTCAATCACGGAAGTTACGCTTTTCGGCGCAGGACCGCCATAAGCGGTTGAAAACTTTATGCCGTTATACTCCGGCGAATTATGACTTGCCGTAAAATTTATTCCGCCGTCCTGCTTTTTAGCAATAATATGATAGGCGATTACCGGCGTGGGGACATCTCGGTCCGAAAGTAAAACGTTTATGTTTTCCTGCGCAAACACATCCGCGCAAATCTTCGCAAATTCCCGCGAAAGAAAACGCGTATCGTATCCGATAAGCACGCTTGCGGCGGAATTCTCCCTCTTTACATACGCGGCTATTGCCCGGCTTACCAAACGCACATTTTCAAAAGTGAACTCATCGGCAATAATCGCGCGCCACCCCGAGGTTCCGAAACGTATTAGTTTACGCGGCCCCTGTCCTTTCATTTTATCCTGACTTTTCTCCCTTTAACCGTTATTCTGTTTTCAACCAACAATTTTACCGCCAGCGGATATAACATATGCTCAACCTTGTGTATACGCTGCGCCAAAGAATCCTGCGTATCGTCGTCTCTGACATTAACCGCTTTCTGCAGGATAACCGGACCGGCATCCAGTTCTTCTTCGACAAAATGAACGGTCACACCGGTTACTTTAACCCCGTAATTTATGGCATCACGTATTCCATGCACTCCTTTAAAAGACGGAAGCAGTGCCGGATGGACATTGATTATCTTATTCTTAAACTTACGCACAAAATACGGGCTGATTATCCGCAGAAACCCGGCAAGCACGACAAAATCAATATTCCTTTTTTTTAATTGGCCGGCCACATATTTGTCATATGCCAAGCGGTCTTTAAAATCATCCGGGTCAACATACATAAAAGGTATCCCGGCCTTACGCGCCCTTACCAAAGCAGGCGCGTCGACTTTATCGGTGAGGACAAAAGCGATGTCGGCTTTTACACCCCCCCGCTTAACCGCATTAATAATCGCCTGGAGATTTGACCCAAACCCTGAACAGAATACCGCAATCTTTTTCATTGTTTATATGACGGCAATAATCGGAATGCTCTTCAAGCAGATAGGAACCGTGAACAGACCTCGATACGATATTGCGCTTTATCTTACCGGTTTCTTTTTATGTTTTCTTTGACCATTCTTTGCCAATACCAATTTTATCTTCTCTTTAAACTCCGCATATTCTATAGGCTTATTCAAGTAATCGCAAACGCCCAAATCCAATGCTTCCAAATATGTTTCCCACTCTCCAAACGCGGTAATAATAATTACCGGAATGTCGATATGCTGCTCTGAAAGCTTTTTCATCAGACCGATAGCCGTATCATCCGGCATTTTTAAATCAGCCACAACCAGATTCAGTTCAGGAGTCCTCGCACATTCAATCGCTTCTTTCACGCTCCCTGCTTCAATAACCTCGAAACCATCAGCCCGCAAAAGCTTGGCAAGATATCTTCTCAACACTTCGTCGTCTTCCATCAATAGAATAACATGTTTGCGGTTATCGCTCATGGTTATTCCCCTTTCATGTTTGAATGTATTAAGATTACAAATTCTCCTCTAGGTTCATTTCTTGTAAAATGCACTATCGCTTCCTCCGCTTTAAAGCGCAAAACTTCTTCGAATTTTTTCGTTAATTCTCTGGCAATTACAATATTACAATTACCCAAAACCTCTTTTATTTCAACCAATGTCTTAAGCAACCGATGGGGAGATTCGTAAAAAATTACCGTCCTATGCTCATCCTTAAAACATTCCAGAGCCCTGCGGCGGGCGCCGGCTTTTACGGGCAAAAAACCTTCGAAAATAAATTTATGCATCGGCAGCCCGGAAAGCACCAATCCCACAAGCAACGCACTTGCTCCCGGAATTACCTCTATTTTTAAATTTTCGCCAATGACCCTTCTTATTAGACTGCTGCCCGGATCGGAAATTCCCGGGGTACCCGCGTCGCTGACCAAAGCGACATTCTTATTTTCTTTTAAAGCGCGGATAATTTCATCTATTCTTTTCAGCTTATTGTATTCGTAATAACTTAGTAACGGCTTTTTAATATCATAATGCTGCAACAATATATGCGTGCGCCGCGTATCTTCACACGCAATAAAATCCACTTTAGACAAAACTTCTATCGCCCTTAAGGTGATATCCTTTAAGTTTCCGATTGGTGTTGCAACTATATATAACATGCCGTTTGTATTTATTATACAACAACCCTCATATCATAGCAATAAAATTTTTCAAGAATGCACGATCGATTTATAGCAGTTTTTATAGTTTACCATACGGCTAGGACAAAAACCAACCTTATCATTTTTAATTAGTTTTAATGTTCTTTGATCGCGTTAAAGAAGGAAAAGACGCGTTTTAAATCCAGATCATTTGTAATGCCGAATCTTGTCCCTAGAAAACAACCTGCTCCACAAGCAGCATTCCGGATATAACGATTGGTATGAGCTATCACTTCTTCGTCCGGCAATACATTTAACTCTATTGAACCAAACAAAATAAGACTTCTTCCATACTTTTTTTTAATAATAGATGCATCCATCCCGGCAGTTGAATCCACTGGATGAATCCCGTCAATTCCGATAGAAATAAGACCATCAATAAGCGGCCCGATATCCCCTTCCGAGTGCAGAATTACTTTCACATTTTTGTCTTTTAACGGACGAATAGCCTGTTTTATGCGCGGCAGCCATTGTTTCTGCAAAAAATCAAGGGAAAATATCAGTCCTTTATCATAAGCAATGTCATCTTTTATAAAAAAGATACCCCCTAAATCACGGCGCGCGAATTCATCGGCCTTTTGATAAAGGTTTTCGGCAAATATATCAATAAGCCTTTCCGTCTCAATCGGGTATTCATACATCCTCCGGGTGAATTCTTCGAATCCGATACCCCGGTACAGAACACTTAAACACCCTTCTGTTGACATCGCCAGGTATGTGTAAGGCTGAAATAATTCCTGCTGTTGAGCAAAATCATCGAATTCGGCAAACAACTCATCCCTGGTTATTACCCTAAAACGCGGAGCGCGCATGGCGAAACGCCGCAGATTTGCCCAAATGCCGTTTTCACGATGACTAAGGCGCTGGTTAAAACGCCAGCAGACATCAACACCTAATCCGTGATATGCCTTAACTTTTTCTTCCAGCGAATGATTTTCCTTGTGAGAAAAATATTCAAATAACCGGGAATTATCTATAAAGTCACATATCGGAACGCAATCAGTCTCCTGGAAATTTAACGCGCGAGTTATTCTTTCTGCCACTTTGGGATCAAGCATAAATTTTTCTGTTGATTACAGAAGTCAGAGGTCAGAAATCAGATAACAGTGTCAAAAAATTAGGCACTCATTTTTCAGCCTTTAGGTTATAACTAATTCGCTATTTATGTCTATCTTGTTCTGTCTTCTGTCTTCTGTCTTCTGTCTTCTGTCTTCTAACCTATATCCCTCAACAATTTTTTTATTTCTTTGATTAAAATGTATCACATCCGGACATTTTTGTCAAAAAATTTGCAAAAAGCAAAAATTTTCGTTATACTATGGTAGTCTATTTTCGCCATTAAGCGGAGAATCTCTGGTGGATACCGCAGAAATTAATTATCATATATACATTCAAAAATGAGGAGGAAAAAATGATTTTCAAAAATCTGAGAAAACACATGAAAACAATAATGTGGCTTATTGCAATTTTTATCGTTCCCGCATTTGTCATCTGGAATATCGGTTCTGCCGTAAGCAACCGCCGCTCCGGATATGCCGGAGAGATATTTAACAAAAAAGTAGCCTTGAAGGATTTTACGATTGAAAAACAGGCAGCCCGCAACGATGCCTGGATGCAATACGGCGATAATTTCGCGCAATCCGTTGACCTGGAGGAGCAAACCTGGACGCGCCTGATCCTCCTCATCGAAGCAAAAAAAAATAATATCAGCGTATCGAATAAAGAACTGCTGGATTACATCAAAAGTTTGCCCCTTTTCCAATACGCGCAGATGTCCCCGCAAAACTATGCAATGATTATCAGCCGGCTCTTTCAGCAGTCTACGGTTGATTTCGAACGAGGAATTCAGCATTCATTATTAATCGCAAAACTTATGCAGGAGGTTACGGATAAAATCAGCGCCGGCGATGAAGAAATCCGAGAGGCGTATATTAAAGATAAGGAACAGGCATCGGCTTCATACATTCTTGTAAATCCCGCCGAATTACTCGATGCGGTTGCCGCCGATAATGTTGAAGACATTAAAGCCTATTACGAAAACAACAAAGAGCAATTCAAAAAACCGGAACGCGTAAGCGTTGAATACATTGAAATTAAGTTTGAGCATTTTAAGGATTCAGCCAAAATAAGCGACGAACGCTTACAGGATTATTACGAGAAAAACAAAACTCAATTTAAAATTCCGGAAGCGGAAGGCGCTGAAGGCCGGAACAGCGCTCCGCAGTATAAGGAATTCGCCGAGGTCAAAAACGGCATCCATGATAAACTGCTTGAAAAAGAGATGAATAACCTCGCTTCGGAAACAGCGCGGCAGATCATGAACAATCTCTATACGGAGAGAACCTTTAGTGAGGTAGCCGCAGAATTCGGCCTAACCGCAAAAAAAACCGCGCCTTTCTCCATGCTGGAAGAAATCCCTGAAGTAGGATTAAGCTTTCCTTTCCTTAAGGCGGCTTTTTCCTTAAAGACAGGCGAAATAAGCGAAATAATTAAGACCCCGACCGCGCTTTATATTTTAAAGCCGATTAAAAAGTTTGAACCCTATGTGCCTGAATTCGAAGAAGTAAAGGACGCGGCCAAAGAAAAATACCGCAGCGTGCAGGCAGAATCATTAGCTCGCAATAAAGCGGAAGAACTGCGCAGTGAAATCATTTCCTTGATGGAAAAGGATAACTTAACGTTTAAAGATGCCGCGGAAAAAACCGGCCGCCGGATAAAGACAGTAACGGATTTAACCCGTTCCGGATACGTTAATGAACTCGGTTTTGCCCAGGAGTTTACGAACGCCGTGTTTTCATTAAAACCCCAGGAAGTTTCTTCCGTAATCAGCACTCCCCGCGGGTTCTGCATAGCTCAACTGGAAAAAATCACGCCCGTAGATGAAGAAAAGTTTAAAACGGAAAAAGAACAATACCGTGAAAAAATACTTGTTTTTAAAAAGAACCGGTTTTTAAACGTTTGGTTTTCAAAAATCAAGGAAGAGGCAAATCCCAAAATCTATCCGCAAAACATTTGATGGAAAAAGAAATAATACTGGCGTCGCGGTCTCCGCGAAGAAAAGAACTTTTAAAAAATACCGGTTTGCGCTTTAAAGTCATCCCCAGCAGCATTGATGAAATCGCCGCTTCTTGCCTGGCGCCGGAGCATCATGCGATTCATCTTGCCCTTTCTAAAGCCGAAGAGGTCGCCAAACGTCACGGCCGGGGGATCATCATCGCCGCAGACACGATTGTTGTCTTTCACAATAAAATATTCGGCAAACCCCGCGATATTGCCCATGCGGAAAAAATGCTCGCTTCATTAAGCGGTACGACTCACTATGTTTACACGGCGATTGCCGTTATTGATGCTAAAACCGGAAAACGAATCGTAGACATCGATAAGACAAAAATAACGACGAGAAAAATCCCTGTTTCGCAGATAAAAGTGCTTGCCTTAAGAAATCACGATAAGGCCGGAGGATATGCCGTGCAGGAAAACGCGGATATCCTGGTAAAAAAAATGCAGGGAGATTATTATAACGTAGTCGGGTTACCGCTAAGCAAACTTAAAAAAGTGCTGGCCTTATTTTCCGTTGAAATTAAAGATACCTGATCACCATTCGTCAAAAGGACTTCTTCCTTTTGATATCTTTTTTATTTTATCCACATATTGATAATACGGGCAGCATTTACAGCTTGCGTACCTTTCAATGTATTTACAAAGTTTTACCGATCTTACCGGTTTAAACATCAACAACTCCTGCTCGGTCAGGTCACGGCCTGTTTCCCGGGCAAGCTTGGACTGTTTCTCAAGCCGCTTCTCCGCTTCATTAGTGCGCATCGTCCCCGCGGCTTCCCAGCATACTTCGCCGCAATCAGGATACGCCGCGCACGCTACTTGCTCTGCACAACGCATGTATTCCCAACATCTATCCAGGTGCTTACGGCCCATACATTAATTCCCTTTTATATAGATGAATTCTACTTAAGTTCATCATGCTGTTCGTACAAAAACTGCAGGACTTCCAGTTCATTTTTATCAAACCAGATTATATCACAATATAAACACAAATCAATCTCAACCAGGTAGTCAAAATTATAAAACTGCCTGCGCATCGGCCTGCGGCAAAGCGGACAATTGAATAACTGCGCGCTGCCGAACGAACCGCCGGCCTTAGTGCTTATTTGGCTGTGTTTCACCGTGGTCTTTATCACCTTTCCCATTTGCTCGACCTCCGCGGAAAATCCCTGTTGCCGCCGAGTGAGAATCCGCATAATCTTTGAGCGCTCTACGAGATTGCCTGCGCACCCGGAACAATGCCACAGCGGAACTCCTTCATATAAAACATCTTTCAACGCAAAATTGCACCTTGGGCAAGAATACCTGCCATGCTGCGCCCCATTCCCCTGTAAAAGCCCCCGGATATCATCATTCTGCCAGGCATACTGTACTTTTGAATCAAACTCTTTATGCACCCATGTTTCAGCCGTAATCCAGGGCATCGCAGCCATCTGTCCAAAGGCAAAAGGCCCCTGCCATTGCCCCTGGCTGTCCACGGCGAACCAGCGGTCTTCCTCCGGCTGCTCCACTTCCTGAATAGTAGAAGACATGCGCTCTGCCGGCACACTCTTTTGCTTAAGCTCATCCTCCATATTCTTAACGTTTATATGCGCCATATCCACGGCAATCGCAATCCGCTTCTTTATCGGCGGATGCGTAGAAAATATATCAGAAAAAAAACTCTCCGATTCATCGAGATTATTGTGCACCGGGTTAACAATAAAAATACTGGCCAGATGCTCGCTGCTTAGATACGCTCCACGCCATCCTCTGGAAATCAGATGCAGCGCCTCGGCAAGGGCCAGAGGATTACGCGTCAATCGAACCGCAATCGCGTCGGCACGGTATTCACGTTGCCGGGAAATAAACATATTCAATAATTTACTCATAAATTTAGTTACCGCTAAAATCAGATAAACAAGGACAAGGAAGATATAAACTCCTCCCCCGCCGCGGGAACGCGAAAAACGCGTATGGCGGCCGGATTCAAAAATCCTACGGATACCGTCCATCAACGACGAATAAATTCCGAATAATGACGATGTTATGGTTGTCATTATACTGTCGCCGCTTAGGATATGTCCGAATTCATGCCCGATAACCGCCTCCAGTTGGGAACGGTTAAGCTTTGCCAATAAGCCTTCCGTGACCCCGATCACCGCACGCCCGCTAAAATCACTTAAGGCAAAGGCATTTAACGCGCTCACCGGAATTACCCAGGGTTCCACCCGTCTGCCTCCGGCAGCAACCGAGGCCTCCTCCACAATGTTTTTGAATTTTACATGAAAAATATCTTTTTCATCCACCGGCCTTGCCCCGATACTTGCCAGAGCCCTGGCGACAACCCCGTTAACCGAGATGGACCAATGTGCGGCGCCGGCGATCACGGCAAGAATAAAAGCAATCAGCATCTGTTTAAGCGTCGGGAGAAAAACCCCGGAAATGCGGGAAAAGAAAACAAGATTGAAAGGAATAATCAAAAGCCAGGCGACAATGAAATAAAACAGCATAAGAAACAAGAAAAGAAGAAAAATCAGGCGGCTTTTCTGTTCCTCTATTTCGATAAAAGAAAAACCCATCGTCTATCTTTCCCTATAAGACATCCTAAAATTTCACCTGCGGAGCCTCACGTTGTGCCGCATCTTCTATCTCAAAAAATTCCGCTTTTGTAAAATTAAACATGCCGGCGATAACCGTATCCGGAAAACGTTCGATTTTCGTATTGTAGCGCATGACCTCGTCATTATAATACTGCCGCGCAAAAGCGATTTTATTTTCCGTAGAAGTAAGCTCTTCCTGCAATTGAAGCATATTTTGATTTGCTTTTAGGTCCGGATACCGTTCGGAAACGGCAAAAAGCGAACGCAAGGTCTGGCTCAAGAAATTCTCCGCTTTTGCCTGCTCCGCCACGTTTCCGCTGCCGGAAATGTTCACCGCCTGCTGCCTTGCCTGAACCACCTTCTCCAGGGTCTCGCGTTCATGCTTCATGTATCCTTTAGCCGTTTCCACAAGATTCGGAATCAGGTTATAACGCCGCTTTAATTGAACATCTATTTGAGACCATCCGTTTTTTACCCTGTTACGCAGCGTAATCAAGCCGTTATAGATTGAAATAACCAGCGCAAAAGCCACAACCATTATCCCAAAAAACACGGCAACTACGGCTACCTGCATATTTTTCTCCTTTCTTTGAATATCGAGGTCTAGACAACAACCCCATTAATATTAATATACTCAAAGTTTTAAAAGTTGTAAAGTATTTTTTATCCAAAACGGTTTTCGGCAAATTAAGCCCGGTCATATCCAACTCAGGGCTCAAGCGATATGTTTTATAATCCCTTCGTGCTCTTCGTGTCCTTCGTGGTAAAACAAAATTTAGTGTCTTTGTGTCTTAGCGGCTCTGTAGAAGAATAAAAATTCATTATGAAATATGCGGCTTCAGGACAACCTTCAAAGACTCCCTTGCTTCGGAAACAATGTTAAAACCTTCCTGTATCTTTTCCAAGGGCAGCACATGCGTTATCATCTTTTTCACATCTATCTTTTTATCTTTAATCAATTCCAGCGCCTCTTCCAAGTCTACCGATGCCGCTCCGTAAGAAGAAAGCAGGGTCAGCTCATTTCTCCAGAAATCAACAATCGGCACGGATATATCGCGGTCCGGGATTGCAAAGAAAATTATAATTCCCTTTCGATCCACACATCTAAATGCCTGCTCAACCGCGGCAAAGGCACCGGTGCAGATTATTACCCTGTCCGCTTTAACGTGTATCCGGCCCGCGGCATCAATTACCTCATCCGCGCCGAATTCCTTTGCCTTATTCATCTTGTACGCGCTGACATCCGTAGCGATTACCCGGCAGCCGGCCAGCTTCGCTACCTGTATATTCAGCAATCCGGAGACACCGCTGCCCATAACCAAAACCGTCTGGCCTTTCTTTAGTCCGGCGACTCTCTGGCCTCTCACCGCGCAGGCCAAGGGTTCAATCATTGTCCCTTCCTCATAAGAAACAGCGTCCGGCAATATATATATGCCTCTATCCACATTTATTGCCGGAACCCTGATAAACTCGCTATAACCGCCGGGATAATAATTTCCCGTATGCAAAACCTCACACGCGGTATGATTGCCGGCCAGACAATATTTGCACGCATTGCAAGGCACATGATGGCTGACAAAAACCCTTTGCCCTAGTTTAAACCTTTTTGTTTTCGACTCAACAATCTCTCCGGTGATTTCATGGCCGAGAATCCGCGGCGCCTTTTTTATTCGGTACCACTCCATCACATCCGTACCGCAGATACCGCTGGCATATACCTTTACCAGCACCTCTCCCGCATTGATTTCCGGCTTAGCCAGTTCCTCCAGCCGGACATCACGATTGTTATAGTAGACGGCAACTCTCATAAGGCCTCAAATACAGGTTTCAGGTTTCAGGTTACAAGTTACAGGTTACAAGTGTATAATCAATAAGATGTGTTGACTGGTATAGCCCTAAAAGGTTACGGTTAAGGTTACGATGCCCGTTTCGTATTAGGGTAACGTCTACCGTCTTAATATACAACGCTTTTAGCACTAACCGTTAAACGTTACCGATACGGGCTTCGTTACCATTACCCATTACCAGAGGTTAACACATCATTAAGACAGTACACTATAAGGTCTCAGGTTTATTTCGAACCTGCAGCCTGAAGCAAAATTTCATAATTACAATTTATTCTTAACCTCATCATATATCCCGCAGGCCTTTTTAACATCCGCCTTTTCGTGGATTACCGCATGCAATGCCTTTGCCATTGCCACGGGATGCGGGCTCTGCCATACGTTTCTTCCCAGGTTTATGCCCACCGCGCCGTTCTGCATGCCGTCATAAACAAATTCCATTACCTCGCGTTCCGTTTCACACTTTGGGCCGCCGGCCATAACCACCGGCACCGGGCACCCCTTAACGACCTTATCAAAGTCCTTATCACACCAGTAAGTTTTTACCACCCGCGCGCCCAGTTCCGCGGCAATACGGCAGCACAACGCGAGATAGCGCGCCTCTCTTTTTTCCATCTCTTTTCCAACCGCGGTCACGGCCATAACCGGGATGCCGTAGTTTTCACATTCGTTTACCAGCCTTGCCAGATTCGACAAGGTCTGCTTTTCATAGTCACTGCCGATAAACACAGACACCCCGACCGCCGCGGCATTCAGGCGAATAACCTCTTCTATCGACGTGGTGATGACTTCATCGGCAAGATCCTTTCCGGCCATACTTGTTCCGCCGGACACCCTCAAGATAATCGGCTTACTGCCTAGCGGCTCCACACAGGAACGCAGTACCCCCCGGGTAACAAACAGCGCGTCGCAATAGGCCAAAAGCGGCTTGATCGTTTCTCCCGGCTGTTCGAGGCAGCGCGTCGGCCCCTGAAAATAGCCGTGGTCAATAGGCAAAAAGAAACAATGCCCGTCCGCCTGAAAAAGTCTGCTTAAACGATTTTTCATACCCCATTCCATCTTAAATACCTCCTTAAATGCGCACCCCGATTCGCGACAATTTGAACGAAAATTATCACCAAAGCCTCTAAAATCTCTTCTCTAACCTGACTTCAATAATACTATGCCCTCCCGGTGATGTCAACCCATGCGACATTGCCTGTCACTTATAGTGAGAAACACTGGGAAATGAATTCTCCGGTATTACAAAAGTATTAAGGCACGCGGTTTGTTTTATGAATTGATCCAATCTGTATGGTTGAGGGGAGAACTATTGCTGAATCAGATTCTTTCAATTATATCCAGATAATCATCACGACTTATACCTAATATTCTTAGGTTATTTAGTATTATAAAAACTGGTATGGAGCCTACGGCTGGAAAAACAATAGGTCTTTTTAAATCCGATCTTCTGTATACGACATGATCCCCTTTTTGACGTGAATAAGTGCAACCTATATACTTTAAAAACTTCTGAAATTGTTTATGGTGAATAGGTCTTAGACGTGGCATGGAATTTGGACAGTTTCCTTTGTCTGAGTAATGAATCTGGGAGGAACCCAATTGATAGACTTCGGTTTGTCTTTATCTATTTTTTTCGTCCATCCACATTCAATTAATACATCTTCTAAAGTCCCCATTTTTTCAAGTTCTTCGAGAAATACTTCAACCAGCTCATTAAATCTCTGTTTAGCTTTTTCAAAGGAATTTGCGAACGTCGAAATGTCCAAGGCCGGGGAATACGCTATGAACTTCTTTCCTTCTTTTTTAAATAGAACAGTAAGCTCAATTTTTTGATACCTCATACCTTATTTTCTCCTCAATTAAATTATAACACATAACTGATGCTTGTGCTAAGGGTTCTAAAATTTTATTTCATTTCCTACTTTTATTATCAGGTAATACCTTTGGCTAAGAATTATTCCACTGGGGGGTGACCCGCTACTTTTAAGCGGAATGCCAACCCCGAATAATGATTACTTTCACAGAGATTCTAATAGTCTTATGTATTCCTTCGCTGATTCATAAACCATAGAAGATATAAAGTTAATAAACGGCTTATCATCCTTTGGCTCAACCTGCGCTTTCTTGATAGCGTTAATATAGTCGTTTCTTAGAATAGGGGGGATAATGGTAATAACGTATCCGCTCTGCAAAAGGGCAAGATTCATAAGTAACCGCGCGGCCCTGCCGTTACCGTCAACGAATGGATGTATCGTAACAAGCTCTTTATGGATGCGGGCAGAGAATTCGACAGGGTGATATTTCTTCTGCATAGCCGGGATATTACCGGTAAACTTTTTCATAAGGGCGGGAACTTCGGAATGGGCGGGCGGTTTGAATGTCGAGCCGGTAATAAGGACGTTTACCTTACGGTACTTACCGGCATTATCTTCGTCGATACGGTAATAAAATAGATGATGCAGCTTTAATATATCGGCTTCCTTTATCGTCTTATTTTTAGCCAAGTCATAGAGAAAAGAAAACGCCTCGCTATGGCCTATTGCCTCGTAATGGTCTTTTAGGGGCTTTCCGCCGATAGTTATTCCATCCTCAATAACAATCTTCGTCTCGGTCTCGGTAAGCGAGTTTCCCTCGATAGCGTTGGATGCATATGTAAGGCCGATACGATAATATCCCTTTAACTGCTCAAGAGCGTGTTTTGACAGAGGCATGTGCTTATCAATCTTATGTTTTAGCTCTTCTATTTCTTTGATTCGATTTTCATATTGCATAAAACCCCCTGTTCTTTGTTTGACAGTATTTATCCGACAATATTATACCAAAATGGTACGAGAAGACAACCCACTGGGAAAGGGGTGACCGCCAATTGCGATGGAATTCTCTTTAATTTAATAGAATTCCATCCTGCATCCCGAAGATGCGCCACAGAAGGATACTTCATTCGGGAGAGGGGAAAACTACGTTTCCCCATATGGAAAAACTCTCTGTATTTTTTTACAGAGAGTTTTTATGGCGGGGCCGACGGGGTTCGAACCCGCGACCTTCGGATCGACAGTCCGACGTTCTAAACCAGCTGAACTACGGCCCCTGAATTTTTCGCAGAAAAATTTATCCCGACGTCATCGCAGATGACGAGGGAACTCAATACAATAATTTTTCTTAGCTTCGAGTCCTACCTTATTATACCGGCCTGCCATGAACCCGAGCAAAGCGAGTGGTTTATGGTGGGCGCGGTAGGACTCGAACCTACGACCCCCTCCTTGTAAGGGAGGTGCTCTAACCAACTGTGCTACGCGCCCCGCATTGTTAGAGGCTGTAGTTTACCTCTTTTTTTTTCCTTTGTCAAGGGCATGCCGAAAAACCTGTCAAACATTTTACCTTACTACACCTTTGGAAATGCGGTACCCTGATTTTACTGCTTTTTTTTCCTTCAATTTTAACCACCACCAGTATAAACGGTAAACCCAGGTTCACACCGCCTGTTCCACCAATTCAGCTAAATCATATTCAGCATCCGGGCTTAAACTCCTCAATACGGAATCAATATCCTGCGTTTTACTTCGCGCGGTTTCTTCTATCTTTTCAAATATCCCGCTCATAAATCCCATGAGCTTTATATTCGCGCTATCTCTTTTATATCTTCTACTATCCATAAGCATCTGTTTTTCTAAAGAATCAATATATTCCCAAACATCCGCGTTTTCATTCCTTGTTAATCCTAAAAATATTTCCAATATATTTTTAGCCGTAGAAAAGAAATCCTGGTTATGGGCATGATGCGCCAGGCTGTATTCGCCGTTTTTTCCGTTAATCGCAAGTTGTCTATAAATCTCCTTAAACAAATCTTTTATTTTGATATTCTCTATATTTTTGAATTCATTATTGCCAAAATGATAAACCAATCTAAAATTAATTTGATTTTCAATATCACTGCGCATTTGAGCAGATAAACCGTTAATAAACACATCGCGGCCTTTATCCACTCCTTCATAAAACATCGCGTCCCAGTCACCTAAATATTCCGCGGCTAAGGAACGGATATAAGGCGTCAAATCCTCTTTTACCCGCTTGTTATAATCAGAGTCAAGCGGATGCGGCAAAAGATACCGCCAGTTGTAATTCATACGTTCTTCTCTTTCGAGATAGGGATTATTTATACGGTGTGTATCCATGAACTCATCCCCCACGGTCCAGCAAACATATTCAGGGTCATGGTCAAATACCTCTTTAGAGGAATCTTTATATAAACTTTCGTTCCACCCGCCGTATCTATCACCTACACGACCCTCATCATGGGAAGTAAGGCTAAGCATAATATTATCTTTAAACCATAACCATTCCAGGTGTTCCATCGTAGTAATACCCTTGCCTCGAATCTTTTTCATCACCTCACCGTCCGCGCCCAACTGCTCGGCAATAAGCAGTGTATTATTCCGCTGATCATACACGGATTTTATTGCCTCAACCAGCGCGTCTCCGGGTTCATCCCCGCTTCTCAGCCATTCCTCACCCCAGGGATAGGCCTTATGCAGGGCATCGAGCCTGCCGCCATCAAAACCCAAAACATCAAGTTTATATTCATGGTCATTTAAAATAAGCTCATAGGGCCTTTGCTGATTCGCGAGATTCGTATAATTATACAGTGCCAGGCTCTTAAAAATCTGGAGTTTTTTTCCCCCTACCCCGGGATGCCGGTTTCTATCCAGAAAATAATTTTTATTATCCCGGTAGCTTGTCCAAACCTCCACACTGTTTACCGCGCAAAAATAGGGTTTATCATAAAGCAGTTTAAAACCAAGAGCATGGATATTATCCTTTGCCTTCTGCCACTGCTTAAAGGCAATAAACTGGGCAAACTTATAAAAACAGATTGTTTCTTTATAGCCGTCTTTTTGCTCAGCCTGCTGTATTTGCTCATTACCCCAATCCCACCAGGGTGTTCCTAGTAATTCCGTAAGCGTACGAAACCGCGCGTAATCATCAAACCACCAGGAAAATTCCGCGCTAAATTTATTTAATTGCTCTGATAGCGTGAAAGAATCGCCCATTTTCTCCAACTCATCCATGACCATGGAAGAAAGTATACAATCACGCTTTTCTACTGCCTCATAATCAATATAACCTTTATGTTTAAGATACGGAGGCTTTTGCTCTTTTAAATGCGGGAAAAATTCGCCAATAACCGCGTCCCAGTCAATCAGCCGTTCATTTAATGCATGATTACTTGCCGCGGAATAAGAGCTGTACTCATCATCCAGTGTGGGATGAATGGGCAATGGTAAAAAGACATTCGCCCCCACGGCATCATTATACATCTGACATGTAGCGGCAAAATCCGTAAACTTACCAATTCCCTTATTCTTATTGTTTTCCTGGCGGCAGGAAAAAACCGGTACTTGAATAATGAAGTTTTTATCTTTTCTGCGGTATTTTAGTCTGGAAATCTGCTGCCTGGGGAAAGTCCGCAATTCTCTTAACAGAAAAGACTGCTTCGGCAGATTAGATAAAGAATACGATTTTACTTTTTCACTCTGCTCTTTAGTTAAAACCTCTACGGAAAACCAGCCGCCTTCTTCCCAGCCCTGATTTTCATGTTTTCTCGGCCAGAGAAAATTTATCTCGTATTTTCCCGGCTCCAGGCCGAAAAGCATGGACATATATTTCTTGTTTTCTTCTATCTCTAAAGACTCTACGCGTTCAAATTCCTCTTGGCCTTTTTTGCGTATCGCCACAACGAACGGATGACCGTTATCAACGGTTAAAGCCTGATCATGACGCATTACCAATGTGGCGGTTTTATGCTTAGTCCAGTCCCAGCGGACAAAATTTTTATTTTCCTGCTTACAAACCGCTTCATAAAGCGCATTTGCCGCAGCGGAATTATCTTGCGGATAAGAAGAAATTGCCTGATCGATAACCCTAAGAGCTTTACTATAATTTTCTTTTACGTTGGGGATAGAAAGCACATGTTCATCAAGCCACAAGTTAACATAATGCTCCATATCCAAAAGCTCAATAGCCGGCATGGGAGAGACCATCTTATCCAGATCAAAGACCTCAGGCGCATAGCCCGGCCGGTAAAAAACAATCTTATTGCCTCTAAAAAACACCCGGGAAAAGCTGTGTCTGCCCGCGTTTTTCATTATTTGATAAAGCGCTGATTCATCCACAAGCTCTCCGGTGGATTTTTCCATTCTTGCGCGGAATTCCCTTTTAGTCGCAGGCTTATGAGTAAAATAACGTACTAGAGCCCCCCAGCCTATACTTTTTCCGCCGACCATACTTACGATATCACCTATGCCTAAATCCCTTAAATACATCAAGGCGTCAAAACCGGCGCGCACAAAATTATATAACATCATGACATGCTTTTCGCGCGCTTCTTTATCCGGAATCATGTCTTTGAGCAGCTCTTCATCAAAATTAGTAAATAAGGAAACCAGTTCCTCCACACGCCGCACAATCCTTTCAAAGGCTGCTTTTAATTCAGTGATATTGCCTGTCAGCAAGCTTTTATTTACCATATCATAATAAGGCCGGAAGGGCTTATATCTATATTTTCTTATTTCAGCATGATTATTCCAGTCGTTAAACAGCGCGCATTCATCCGTGCCGAAATAATTTTTTGAATATGCCTCAAGGCAAAAAAATATCTTTTTGCCTTTTCGCGCGGCATATTCCACTGCCTCAAAACAGGCAGACTGAAACACCTCTCTGTTCCCGGCTTCTTCCAGTTCTCCGGGCAGGTCAACCCGAAAGGCATCTATATCAAACTCATCGATAAAATATCTCATATGCTCTAAAAATTTCTGTTTCCAATAATTACCGCTCCTACTATCCAGGGTTAAATTCGGCTTTAACTGGTCCGCGCTAAGCGGTCGGTGCATGACCAAAACCTTTCTGCCGTCCGGAAGAGATAAGATTGTCGCATAATTATCCAAAATTGATAATATGGTCAGCTCATCCTTATTTTTGCCGAGAAATTTGTGATGATAATACATATAATTATCTTTATTCAAGACCTCAGGCGAATGCCAGTCAAAAAAATTAACCATGAATTTTATGCCCTTCTTATGACCGTCTTCTATAAGTACTCTTATTTTTTCCTTATCCACATGCCGGCCTAAGCGCAAATTTAGCCTTGAAAATTCATTACCAAGGGTATCCCTTAAAACAACTCTTTTACCATTATAATAATACTTGTCTTCTTTCGTAACATAGCCCATAAATGTTGAAATAACATTGCCGTTAAAATTCATTTTTAAAAATAAACGGCTTCCACTAACAGCTTTTGCTTCCAAAACCTCCGGCTTATCCTCAGCATCATATGCGTTTATTTTATCCTGGATAAACTGCCTTAAATCCGTTATCCTGCCGCTTTGCTGGCCTTCATACAACTGCCTGTAATCCAAGCCGTGCACAAGCCTTGAAATCCAGGATGGTTCCAGCATGCCGAAAAGATAAAGACACTTGTTCACACAAAGCGGGTCAAGCCGGTCAATGAGCTCAGCCACGGCAGTTGAAACCTTGTTTTTATCCACAATTATCCGCCCCTGTGCCTCATCCCAAACCGCGCCTTCGTTAAGAAGCTTGGCGATCAAAATAAATCCCAAGGACTCCTGCTCTTCAAAGGAAATGCCTTTAACCTCTTGAAATATTTTCAACAACTCTTCATAAGATATTTCTTCGGCAAAAACGGTTAACGCGTTTTTTAAAAGCATGGCGGTCTCTTTGCGCTGAGGCTCGGGTAAATATATGTTATTTACTCTTTTTGCTAAAGAGCCGATCATCTCCGGGCCGGTGAGTTTAAGATCATAATGCTTATCCTCGTTAGTATCACGATGCCCGTTATCCGGATAATGGATATTAAAATTGATTTCCGTTATATGCGGCCATTTCTCATCGGAGATAAATATTGATGTCGTGTACAAACCGTCTTCTGATTCTTTATCCATATCCGTATACACTGCCGGCTCTTCATTTTTCTTCCCTAAACGGGTATCCGCAGGCAAAATATCCTTTGATGGCATCTGCCAGCCGTTAATCCCCCAGTATAACTGCGGCTTATCGTTGCTGATAACCCAAAAATTTATCTTAAAGCCGCCTTCCCCCCTTATTACCTCGGAAATAACATTATTTCCTGTTTTAGAATAAAGTACGTTATCATTCAAATCCTGTTCACCTGGGCCTGGCGGCGGGGTCAGCCGGTTTTTAAGCAATTGCTCAAGTTTTGATCTATTTTCTTCACTTTTTCCCTTGCCCTGTTCCATTTCCTCTATGGTTTTATCCAGGGCATTTTTTATGGGCACCTCATAGTCCTTAAAGCCAATATCCTGAATAGCCGTATTCTCATCAAAAAAAACAAATTTTAAGTTTTCTATGGAATCAATCAGCAGCGTAGGGATATCAATAACAAAAACATTATTGCCCTTAGCCTGTGATTGGACTTCCGTGCGGGTTGCTCCGGTAGTTTCATCAACATAGGTGCTATAACCATTGCCGTTAGGAATTATTGCCTCCGGCGGTTTTTGCCAATGATTCACCCCCCAGTGCAGGGTCAGCGGCCTTTCATGCTCGGCTTTTATTACTACGCGATAGCCCTCAGGACGCGCAAAAATCTGGATATACGTTTTATAGGCGTTTTTTTGATATATCTCGACCAGATTTGCCGCATAATCAAAGGCAGTTTCCTGCCGCATAACCTGCCGCAGTAAAGGCGTGTTGATCTGCAATGCCGGGGAAAGCGTATCCTGAGAGAAAACTATTGAATCACTCTGAAAATCATTTACCCCCCCCCAGGCAAAATTCATTGCCAGGAAGGCTTGAATTAAGATTATTGAGCTTGTTTTAAATATTTTTTTCATAAGAAGTTATAAGCTATCAGCCATGAACCATGAGCTAATGAACTAAGTTATATCGCCTGTTCAAGCGCCTCATACCGCTGGACCGTGCTTACCGCCTCATGAAGCGCTTGAATCTCTTTACCGGATTTCAGAATCGCCCCGAGACGCTCAACGGAAATTCCGTCCACTTTTAAATCAAAACGCTTTAGGCCGTGCATTGCTTTTATCACAAATGCCTGGAAATAAAAATCCAAATCCGGCGGAGGATTTTCCAGTAAATCAATAAAAATCTCATCTATTTTACTGTCCCTTAAAACCAGCGCCCCGTACACAAACTTATCAAGAAAATATTTCTCGTAATAGGAGCCTTTTCCTTCGGAAAATCCTTCAACCAAAATATCGCGGATATTATCCGGCTGTTCGGAATTAGCCAAATAATACGGTAAAAAATAAGCAAAGTTCTTTATTGTGTTTAAATTGGTTTTATTATAAAAAAAATTTTCAAAACTCAAATCCATCTGCATTCTTCTTAAATACGAAAAAATAAACTCATTCTCCTTTTTTTCAATAGAATCAAAACGCGACCCCCATAGAACTTGTACTATTGGCTCAACATCATTTTCGATCTCTGCCAAAATCTGCTTTATTCCTTCATGTTCACTGCTTATTAATTTCGGCATGTCTAATCTGTCTTCCGCCCAAAGCGCTAAAAACGCCTCAAAAGCCTGCCGCATTTTATCATCTCCCAAACCACCCCAGGAAAAAGATCTTTCAACACTTTGTTCTATCCATTCACCGATTATACCCGCATAAACACTTTCACTTCTAGGGCCTTCGTTTAAATCCATGGCCAGCTCTGATAAGTTTACATATATATAACCGGTATCTCCTCTTCGGCCATAGTATCTGCCGACATCAACCGATGTTTTATCCCGGTTAAAATTAGAGACAAGCTTTATATTATCCAACATTCCTCTCTGATTAAAAAAATCCAGGCCCAGGCATAAAGCCCGAACCTTTTTATTATCTTTGTTTTTTTCCCTGAACCCGGCTATCAGCCTGCTATTCGTGCTATTCGCATCTAAGCTTGTCTCAAATTCGATTATCTCAATATCCGGATTACTTTCAAAAGCCTGCTTCAGTTCTGCGGCAGTAATGTTGTTTAAAAGGCCCTGCAGGCTCAAGGCCTGAGCCGCTTTTCCGATACAGGGGAAATCCAGGGTAAGCCCGAAATTATTTAAAAGCATAATAACATGTTCCAATCCCAATGCCTTTCCCTGAGAACAGTCGCGCATCGCTTCCAAAACCCAGTTATTATCCTGCAAGTTCTTTACCATAAACACATGGGAACTGTAGCCGGCAAGCTCAAAATACAACCCGTTATCCAATAATTCCTTACCTTCACGCAGATAGACCTCACCGGTAATTCTGTCTATTAGCGCGTAGTAATTGCCCGGCATACGCGAAATTCCGAATGTCTTATCAAAATCATAGCGGTTCAGCCGTAGCGTTCCGTGCGTACGGGAATCACCGCAATTACTGATTACAATCGCCTTTCTCCCTTTTCCCATATAGCGGGCAAAAGACAAAATTTTCCGGTTGGAGCCCGGATCCTTAAATTCGTTCAAAAGGAAGAATTTCCCTTTTCTGAATACAACATCACGGGAAAGCCCGGCGGCGTTCGCGATTAATTTATCTATCGCTCTTAATGCTTCCTGAGTTATTGTCCGGCTGTTTCTGCGTTCATTAAAAATCTTAATCAGATGTTCGATAACAAGCTGCGGATCCCCGGGCAAAACAGAAATATTAATTAAATCCTGCACTAATTTATTCGATACTGCCGGAGAATACCAATTATACCTCATATATTCACGTTCAGCAGAATCCGTTAACCTGGGATGAACTTCATTATTTAACTGCCGGGCATCCGCCTTAAGCAATTTTTCACGCAGAAGGTATACATTCCCATACACTAAATCCGTGACAATGCCCCTCGTGTGATTAATTTTCCCCTCATCAACAACTTCGCTATCAAGCTGATAATATCCTAAAACCTCTTCAAGTTCTGCGGCTGTCTCCGGCATTAACCGGGCAAAAATCTGTTGGAGTTTTTCCGCTGAAATACCTGCGGCAATACGCGCCGCGTTTATTTGTTCTTCAGACAGAAATTCTATTTCCTCCTGTGCAGTTACAACCAGACTTGTATTTTCCTTAACATCCCCGGCTCTTACATTATCCGCCTCAACCGCAACCCCCCATTTCCCTGCCTGGGTTGCTCTTATTCTTACCCCGTAAAGATACGTTCCGGAAGACAGTTGTTTTACCAACTCCATTTTAACTGCCTGTTCTATAGGATATGCGCCTTTGTGTTCCGGCATATTTGTCAGCAGAGTAACTTTCTGCGGTTTATCTCCCTGTACTGCCGCCCAGATAATAAATTCCCCTCCCTGTTTGCACATCTTCTTTGCGTTAACCCCCGGAGAAACTCCCAGGATATGCGCGCCCTCGCCTTCTTTGTATAAAGGCCTGCGGGTATCCCGGCCTGAAGTTTCAGCAAGCATCCGCATTAGTTTATTGGCTTCTTTTATTTCTTTAATTTCTTCCTTATTCAATTCCTGACCTGTGAACGGATGGCGGTATCCCCAATCACCGGGCTTACCCGGGACATTTATGCGATATTTTTCCCCCTGCCGGAAAATATCCTGCATCGGCAGAAACACCGTATCCGCCTCGGAAAAAGCCAGGATTCCGAATATAGCGGCCTGTACGCCAAAGGGCAATTCCTCAAAATCAACCAAAACCTCCGAGATCTTGCGGATCAACTGCAATTTTTCCTCAAAACTGCCGTCCGCAGTAAACCCCGTTAGAGAACTTCGTTCCCTAACGGTTTCCGCTAACGGTGGCATTAACCCACCGTCAGCGTCTATATTTCTCCCACCACCGACTTCGTCGGGGGCTTTCTCTAACGGGGTAAACAAATTGTCCTGCACGGATTGAAAATCCGCCGGTTGTTCTATAACCGCCGTGTCTTTCTTTAATCGCTTTACAAAATAATCAAGAAATTTAAAGAAGTTTTTTTGCTGTTCCTTCGTCAACCTCTCCATAATCCCCGGGATATCTTCATAAAAAAACCTGTTCAGAAGTATTTTTCGTTTGGGAACATCCCACTTATCCCATGCGCCTATCCAGGTCATGGTATCATGTGTTCCGGAAAAAGCGATCTGGCCGCTATATTTCCGGTGCAAGACATCATCATCATCCCCATGGCCAAATATCGCGACACGAAACCCCTTGATCTCGTTATCGCGCATCAGCTCCCATACCCCTTCCAGGTCAGAGCCCAGGTCTTCGGCAAAAAAACGTTTAAGCCGGCCCAACGCCAGATTAAGCAACGGCTGTAATAATTCATCCTTCGGCCCGTCTTCGAACCTACCGTCCCGGCCAAGCTTGCCATGGGGAATAACCCAGAAATCATTAAGCGCCCGGAAATGATCGATACGTATACCGTCCGCATTCTTTAATTCATGTTTTGTCCGTTCATAGAAAAATTTCTTAAACTCCTCATTTATATAATAAGGCGTCCCGCCCCAGTTCTGCCCGTATTCGCGGTCATACTGGTCCGGCGGCGCGCCGGTATCAAACATCTGCTGATACCGGTTTTCCGAGTCCAGCCGGAAAATCCTGTTTTTATACACCCACGTTTCACAGCTTATAGTTGATACATAAAAGGGAATATCCCCTTCAATTGCAATGCCATGGTCGTTGGCAAATTTTTTCATTTGTTTTTCCTGCGCATTGAAGACAAACTGCGCGTACTTATGAAACAATATCTTATCTTCCAAAAGCGAACCGTATCCGGCTAAAGTTTCAGAATCGCGCTCCACCAATTTTTCATTGTCCCAATTCCTCCAGTCCGCCATACATTCCTGCCCGATTGCTTCTTCCATATCATTGAACGCTTTTTTTGAACGCTCATACCCATCAAAAAGCATATTTCGGCATCCATTAAAATCTGCTTTAATGAAAGATTCAATATTGCCCTTCAAAGGCGCTTTAAAAACTCCCCCTTTTATTTTATTTAACAAAAACTCATAGATATTCAGCCGGAACCTATTAGTTTCTTTTCCGGCAATATTCTGCTCATAATAGCGCCTAAAAAAATCGTCTACCAGTACATATAACTGCCCGACATCTTTTGTTCCCTCTATTTTCATTGCATGGTGCAGAACATTTAACAGGCCTTTTAATTTTCCGTCAAGCTCTCTCCAAAGAGTTTTATTTATCTCATCAAAAACACCCTTTTTTTTATCCCAGTAATATTCACTTATCGCCATATATTGCGCGTAATCATCTACCCAGTCATTGTCGCGCAAAAACTCATCAAAAGCTTTATCGCGCGGCGTATTTTTATTTAAGTGATTTTCTTTAAAATATTGCATCGCCAGCCACAAAGCCTCATTTTTTAATCTGGCCACTTCCAGCGCGTCTACTCTTTTTGCATTATGTAAATCCATAATCCGTTGTTTATTATCTCGATACCAGGCTTGCGCTTGTTCTGATTTAATAAATTCCTCCACCTCCGGCACGGCAATATCCGAATCTTCCCCGGCAAATGCGCTGCGCGCCGCATAAGGGCTGGGGTCTCCGAATAAGGCGTTAGTTTTACGGTTAGGCAAACGCATCCATCTGGAAAAACCATTCCTGGCCAGCCATGAAATATGCCGGCGCCCGGATTCGCCCATGTCACCCCTGCCCCAATCCCATTCATCAAAATTATCACCTTCACTGCGAAGACTGCTGATTGCTGTCGGCACGCCTAATGTCTTTCTGGCCCATAAGTCATTCAAGAATACCTCGCTGCCTTCTAATAATTCCGCAATACTTCCGGTATCACGCAATGATAGCGGCATTAACCGAACCTTAGATTTTTCAACAGGTAACGGCGGTAACGGCTGTTGACTTTTATCGGAAAAGATTGATTGAACGGTTATGGCTTTAATATTTAAATACGGAGAAAGGGTATCTGTCTGCCGGCGTCTCAAAGAAAAGAGCTGCTCCTGAGCAAAAACACCTTGAACATTTATAATTATAAAACACTGCAAGATGAAAAAATTTATAATTCTTATTATTAAGCAATACCTATTCCTTTTTTTTAAAAACATTTTCCTACTCCTCTGATTATTAACATAACCGGTTATCTCATTTAAAGTTGTAAAAGAAGAAAAATAAAACTGAGAAAGTATACCATAAAAATCACTGTATTTCAATGGTAATAGCCGTTTTTTTTTATTAATGTAATGTATTGAAAATAAAAGAGTTGCAGATTGGTTCACGGAGAATCTTATTGCAAAAAATATGCCGAATATATAGTTAGATGCCGGAAATTAGGAAGTTATCTATACAAGCCTACTATTCAACGGTCACGCTCTTGGCCAGGTTTCGCGGCTGGTCGACATCACACTCCAGTCCCACGGCAATGTAATAGGCCAATAGCTGCAGCGGCAGGGCAACGATAAGCGGGGAAAAGAATTCATCGATTTGCGGGATATCCAGAACATAGTCGGAATTTTCTTTCTTGCGGATCTCCCTGTCTCCCTTTGTCGCTATCGCCAGGACAACGCCTTTGCGCGCCTTTATCTCCCGGATATTCGAAAGCATCTTTTCATAAACGCTTGACTGCGGCGCGATACACACAACCAGAGGGAATTCGTCAATCAGCGCGATCGGCCCATGCTTCATCTCTCCTGCGGCATAGCCTTCGGCGCTGATATAGGTGATTTCTTTCAACTTTAAAGCGCCTTCGAGCGCGCTGGGATAATTAACGTTTCTGCCCAGATACAGGAACGGAAAATCGCCGAACCGTTTACCGTAAGCAGAGTGCGATTTTTTTGCCAATTGTTCGGCAAACGCCAATGCCTTGCGGCCGTCCTTAAACAGGGAAATTTCGTCTTCCAGAAACTTAAACTGCTCGGCAAGCCGGTAATTATATTTACTCACATAATCATCCGCGGTCTTTTTTACCTTATTCTTAGAACGCAACGCCTCTTCCATGAGTTTCGGCACGGTTAATAAAGTATCCAGATGCCGTTTCACGGCTTTAGCGCCGAGCATTCCCTTGAGCGCGCCTAAATACAAGGCCAGCAGGTAAAAATTCGCCAGCTGTGCCGTATATGCCTTGGTCGAAGCCACGGCAATCTCCGGGCCGGCGAGAATATAGATAACCCCGTCGGATTCCCGGGCAATCGAACTGCCGACGACATTGCAAATAGACAGGATAAGCGCGCCTTTGCTCTTTGCCTCCCGCAGGCTGGCCAGGGTGTCGGCAGTTTCTCCGGACTGGCTCACGGGAATAATAAGCGTTTTATCTTTCTTTATAATCTGTTCCCGATAGCGGAACTCACTGGAAGTATCGACATTCACCGGAATCCGCAGCAATTTTTCCAGGATATATTTACCGCATAAGCCGGCATGGTACGCCGTGCCGCAGGCAACAATCTGAATGTTTTCAATCCGCTTGAGCTTTGCCGCGGAAAGCGCCAATTCCTCAAATACTACACGGTTATTTTTGATGCGGTTGGCAATAATCTGGCGCATGACCTGCGGCTGTTCGTGGATTTCCTTAATCATAAAATGCGGATACCCCGCCTTTTCCGCGCTCTGCGCGTCCCATTGAATCAGCACCTTTTTCTTTTTTACCTCTTTCCCGGACAGGTCATAGACCTTTACCTCTTCCTTCGTCAATTCGCAGATTTCATCGTTATCAAGATAAATAATCTCCCGCGTCCGGGATAAGATTGCCGGCACGTCCGAGGCAATAAAATTCTCGCCCTTTCCCTTGCCGATAATCAAAGGGCTGTCTTTACGCGCGGCAACAAGTATTCCCGGATGATAAATACTTATTACCCCAATCGCGAAGCTGCCCCGCAGGCATTTCACCGTAGACAAGACCGCCTTTTTCAAATCCCCTTTATAAAACTTTTCGATCAGATGCGCGATAACCTCG